>JASBUY010000340.1 GCA_030147645.1 Aquabacter sp.
CGCCACCGCGCGCTTGCCACCGCGCCTTTGGGACCCAAGAATGGCGCAGCGTGATTCGCGGGCGCGTCAACCCGTACGCCGAGGGGGACAATCTGGTGGGAGACGAGGTCGCCAACGCCGTCCGGCTCGTCATCGCCGACGATCATCCTCTGTTCCGGGGCGCGCTGCGTGAGGCGGTGACCGCCCGTTATCCCTCCAGCGAAATCCTGGAAGTCGGCACATTCGACGAACTGCACGCGCTGCTGGAGCGCGACAGCGAGTTCGACCTCGTGCTGCTGGACCTCACCATGCCGGGAGCGCGGGGCTTTTCCGGGCTCATCTATCTGCGCGCCCAATATGCGGCGCTGCCGGTCGTGGTGGTTTCGGGCAATGAGGAGCCTGCGGTCATCCGCCGCTGCCTCGATCTCGGCGCCTCAGGCTTCATCCCCAAGACCCTGTCCATCACCGGCATGCGCGACGCCGTGGCCGCCGTCATGGCAGGCGGCACCTGGGCGCCGGCGGACATCAACCTCACCAGCAAGCAGGATGCGGAAGTGGATGCGGTCATCGGCCGGCTCGCCACCCTCACACCCCAGCAGGTGCGCGTGCTGATGATGCTGTCGGAAGGCCGCCTCAACAAGCAGATCGCCTATGAGTTGTCGGTGTCCGAGGCGACCGTAAAGGCGCATGTCTCGGCCATTCTTCAGAAATTGGGCGTCGAAAGCCGAACCCAGGCCGTGATCGCGGTGTCCAAGGTGGAGAGCGGCCTCTGGGCGCAGCCGCAGGGCTGAGCCGAACGCATCGCTCCGTCCACACCTTGCAGGAGATGATGGCCGCCCCATGAGCGCACCCGCCGCCGACCGCCCTTCTTCCCGCTTCGAGGCTTTGACGGTTTATCTGCGTCCCAGCGTCCTGGTGGTGATCCTGCTCGGCTTCTCGTCGGGCCTGCCCCTGGCGCTCACCGGCACCACGCTTTCGGTCTGGATGACGGAGGCGGGCGTCAATCTCGGCACCATCGGCCTGTTTTCGCTGGTGGGCCTGCCCTACACGCTCAAATTCCTCTGGGCGCCGGTGGTGGACGCCATCGACGTGCCGCTGCTCTCCCGCCTGCTCGGCCGGCGGCGCGGCTGGCTGCTCGCCACCCAATTGGCCCTCATCGCCGCCATTCTGTTCCTCGGCATCCAAGACCCATCCCGCGCGCCGCTCCTGGTGGCGCTGGGCGCGGTCTTGCTCGCCTTCGCTTCCGCCACCCAGGACATCGTGGTGGACGCCTTCCGCGTGGAGCGCCTGGATACATCTGAACAGGCGGCCGGCATGGCGGGGTATGTGGCCGCCTATCGGATCGGCATGCTGGTTTCGGGCGCCGGCGTCATCGCCATCGTCGCCCTGGTGGAAGGGCTTGGAATCGCGCGCGACTCCGTCTGGTTCTGGGGCTATGTGGCGGCGGCGGGCTTCATGGGGGTCGGCATTCTCGCAACCCTGATCGCCAGGGAGCCAGACCCGCCGCCGGCGCGCGACGGGGCCGGCAAGGGGGCTCTCGCCCGCGTGGCCTCCACCGCCTATGGCGCCTTCGCGGAATTCCTGTCCCGCCCGCAGGCGGTGACCATCCTGCTGTTCGTGCTGTTGTACAAGTTCGCCGATGCCTTTGCCGGCGTGCTCACCGCGCCCTTCGTCATCGCCATCGGCTTCGACAAGGCGACCTATGCGGCCATCGTGAAGGGCGTGGGGCTCGCCGCCGCCCTCGCCGGCGGCTTTGCGGGCGGGGCCATGGCGCGCGCGCTTCCTCTGATCACCTGCCTGTGGATCGGCGGCGTGCTCCAGATGCTGTCCAACCTGGTCTTTTCCGCCCAGGCGATGATTGGCGTAAACGTGCCCTTCCTCACCGGCGCGATCATCGTGGAGAATTTCTGCGGCGCCATCGGCACGGTGATCTTCGTCGCCTACCTCTCCGCTCTGTGCGGCGCGCGCGCACACACCGCGACCCAATATGCCCTGCTGACCGCCTTGACCGCCGTTGGGCGCACCTTCCTCGCCTCAGGCGGCGGGTTCGTGGCGGAGGCGACGGGCTGGCCGCTCTTCTTCGTCATCACGACCCTCGCCGGCATCCCCGGCCTGCTTTTGCTCGCCTGGCTCCAGATGCGCGGGCATTTTGCCGACACCCGGTCCTCCTGAGCCTGCCCCGGACGGAGGCCGGCTCAGGCGTCAGGGCCGGCCCCATCTCGGCTGTGAGAAATAGAGCAGGACCAGCGACAACGGTATCATGATATGATCCAGGATCTTGCCCGGAGGGGCACTGGTCACGTCCAGCGGGCGAAAATGGCCCAGCAGATACCGCCCGGAATATTCCACGAACATAAGCAGGAGAAAGAGCGGAATAAGGGCGCGGTACCGCGTCAGCGCGATCACGTAAAGAATGGCGACAATCAGCTGCGAGAGACCCCAGAGCGCGAACACGAAAATCACCGCCTGCCCCGCCTGGATGGGGGTGAAAGTGCTCAATGGAATATGCGCCACGGACTGCGCGCCGCCATCGGGCGCAAGCATATGGAATAAACTGCGCCCGATTGTCGTGAGGGTGATCAGGGCGAACAGCGCGACCACCACCCGATGGCCGGGAAAGTGATTGTCGATGCGCTCCGGCAAAATCCACGACATGCGCCCCTCCTCGGCTGCAGGCTCAGAACCGCAAGGTCCCCTGCGTCCAATAGGCCCCCAACTACCGGGATAGGGTATGGCACAAAGTGGCCGAATCCAACGCCATCGCCGCCTCAGGCGGCGTCCCGGCGGCGGGCGGCGATGCGCAGAACCGTACGCTCCGCAATGGCGTCGGCCAGTGCCGGCGTGCGGCGGCAGGCAAGGATCGCCTCGTCCGCGAGCAGCAAAGCGCGCAAGCATTGTCCGGCGGAAAAGCTCCGCAGCGCGCGCTCCAGATGGGGCTTGCGGGAGAAATGAACCGCCGGTTTCTGCTGCTCAATGACCTTCTCGATGCTGGCGCCATTCTCCACAGCGAGCGCCATCTGGTGGAGGGATGAGAGGCCGCGCAAAAGCGCGCCCAGGACCGCATCCGCCCGCGTCGCCGCGCCTTGCGCCTTGGCGAGCGCAGCGGCCGCCGCGCGGGCATTGCCGGCGAGCGTCGCATCCACAACATCGTCCAGCGCCAAAGCGGAGGCATCGCCCACGATGAGGCGGACATCATCCAGCGTCACGCGCCCCTGGCCCTGCGCATAGAGCGCAAGCTTGGCGATCTCGCCACGCGAGGCGAGCCGGTCGCCGCCGATCAGCGAGACCAGGAGGTCCTTGGCGTCGCGGTCAATGGACAGGCCGGCCTCCGCCAGCATGGTATCCACGAGGCGGGCGAGGTCGCGCTCGCCGTCCGCATAGCAAGGCACCGCCAGCGCCGCCTTGCTGGCTTCGCACAGGGTGCGCAGGGGGGCCCCGCGCTTCAGATCGCCCGCCTCGATCACCACCAGCGCGTCGCACGGCTCGGCGAGCAGCGGCTCCAGCGCGGGCACGATGTTGCGGCTTCCGGCGCGCACCCAGACCACACGCTCGCCGCCGAACAGCCCGATGGTGCGCGTCTCGTCCATGAGGCGACGGGGATCGGACGCGATCTCATCGCCCTCAAGGCGAACGACGGCGAAGGGGTCCGCCGTATCCGGCACAGCTCGCTTCACCACGGCGGCCGCGCGCTCGCGCACCAGACCCACATCCGGGCCGAACAGCAGGATCACCGGATGCTTGCCGTCACGCTTGAAGAGCGCGGTCTCGGCATCGGCGGGGCGCACCGCCACCATGGCAGGCGTCTCCTTCCGCCGAGCTTAGCTGCCCGGCTGCTTCACGAAATAAGCGGCGAGCTGGGACTTCACCATTTCCGCCAGGGTGCCCCCGGCCCGCTTCTCGGCGTCGCGGGTGGCGCTGTAATTGGCGAAGCGCTGCTGGCTCACGTCGATGGAGGCGGAGGCTGCGGCGGATCCCTTGGTAACCGGGCCTTTGCTCTCCTCGCCCGTCCGCATCAACTGCCATTCGGCGGAGACGCGCACCACCTTGGCTTCCGGCAGGCCGGACGAGGTGTTCACGATGGCATAGGTCGAGGTGGACTTGACCTTCATGAAGAGCTTGTAGGGCGCGCCGGCCGGATTGCCCGCGCCGCCCGTCAGATCGAAGATGAGGTCGTTGCGAAACTCGTTCCCGAGTTCGCCTTCGATCCGCACCACTTCGATATTGGACAGCTTGTCCTTCAGCCCCGGCCCCGCTTCCGTTGTGCCGGTGGCATACATGGGCTGGAAGCAGCCGCCGAGCGCCAGGCCCAAGGCGAGCACGGGTGCAAGACGCAGGAAGGAACGGCGGGCGGGCGCAGCGCGGTCAGGCGACAACATTCACGATCCTCTGTGGAACCACGATGATACGCTTCGGCGGGCGTCCGTCGAGTGCGCGCTGGACGCTCTCCATCGCGAGCACGGCGGCTTCCACCTGCGCCGGCGTGAAGGAGAGCGGGACTTCGATATCGTCTCGCTTGCGGCCATTGATCTGGATCGGCAGCGTGACGGTATCACGCTTGAGCAGAGCGGGATCCGCCTGCGGCCACCCAGCCTCGGCGGCGAGCCCGTCATGGCCGAGCGCCACCCAGCATTCCTCGGCGAGGTGCGGCACCATGGGGCCGACCACGCGGGCGAGGAAGTCGGCCGCCTCGCGCAAGGCGAAATCCAGCCCCTCTCCGGTCCCACCCGCGCGCGCTGCCGCGATCGCCGTCCCGAAGGCGTTGGCGAATTCATGCACATGGGCCACGGCAACGTTGAAGCGCAGCCGCTCCACATCGTCGGCCACCGTTGCCGCCAGCGCGTGGGCGGCCCGGCGCAAGGCCATCGCCTCGGAGCCGAAGGCGGAGGGCGCCGGGGTGCCGGCCGGGGCGCCGAGTTCGACTGCCTCTGTGACCAGACGCCAGACGCGCTGCACGAAGCGCCAAGCGCCCTCGATGCCGGCCTGCGTCCATTCGCTGTCGCGCTCGGGCGGGGTGTCGGAAAGCATGAACCAGCGGGCGCAGTCCACGCCATAGGTGTCCGCCACCACTTCCGGGGGCACCACATTCCGCTTGGACTTGGACATCTTCTCGGGCGGGCCGACCACCACGTCCTCGCCGGTGTCGATCTTCACCGCCTTGCCGTTGCCGAGGAGCTTCACCTCCTCGGGGAAGAGCCACTTGCCCTCGGTGTCCTTGTAGGTCTCGTGGACGATCATGCCCTGGGTGAACAGGCCAGCGAAGGGCTCGGTCACATCCACCCGCCCGCAGGCCTTCAGCGCTCGCGTGAAGAAGCGCGAATAGAGCAGGTGCAGGATCGCATGCTCGATACCGCCGATATATTGATCCACCGGCAGCCAATGGGCGACCGCCGCCTTATCCAGCGGGCGGGCGGCATCGTCGCTGGCATAGCGCAGATAATACCAGGATGAGTCGACGAACGTGTCCATGGTGTCCGTCTCGCGATGCGCCGGGGCGCCGCATTTCGGGCACGGCACGTCGCGCCAGGCCTTCGCCCGGTCGAGCGGATTGCCGGGCCGGTCGAAGGTCACGTCGTCGGGCAGCTTCACGGGAAGCTCGTCCCGCGGCACCGGAACCGGGCCGCAGGCGGCGCAATGGATGATCGGGATTGGGCAACCCCAATAGCGCTGGCGCGAAATGCCCCAGTCGCGCAGGCGGAAATTCACCCGGCGCGTCGCCTGCGGCTCACCGTCCACGCGGAAGCGCTCC
>JASBUY010000341.1 GCA_030147645.1 Aquabacter sp.
CCGCGACCGGCACCGCCGCGGCCGCCGGAGGCTGTCTGAAGCGGCGCGACTCCTGAGCGAAGACGCTCGGCACCGGTCGGAGAGCGGGACCGAGCCGATCAATGCCCCGGCCGGCGCGGCGCGATGATCTCGCCCCGTGCCCGTTCCGCCCGCTCGATCAGGTAGTTTGCCACCAGCGTGAACAGTGCCACGCCGGCGAGCACGGTGGCGGCTGCGAAGGCCGCGACCGTGTGGCTGTCCTGATAGAGCAGCTCGATCTGCAGCGGCAGGGTGGACGTCTGGCCGCGGATATTTCCGGACACCACCGACACCGCGCCGAACTCGCCCATGACGCGCGCATTGCAAAGCGCGGCGCCATACAGCAGAGCGAAGCGGATATTGGGCAGCGTCACCGTGCGCAGGATGCGCCAGCCCGAGGCGCCGAGCGTCACCGCCGCTTCTTCCTCTTCCCGGCCCTGCGCCATCATCAGCGGGATGATCTCGCGCGCGACGAAGGGCGCGGTGACGAACAGGCTCGCCAGCACAATGCCGGGAATGGCGAACATGATCTTGATGTCATACGCCTCAAGAAGCGGCCCGAGCAGCCCTTGCGCCCCGTAGACGAAGAGATAGGCCACGCCCGCGACGATGGGCGAGATGGAAAAGGGCAGTTCGATCAACGCCAGAAGCAGACCCCGCCCGGGAAAGGTGAATTTGGTGACGGTCCAGGCGGCGGCGATGCCGAAGCCCACATTCACGGGCACGCAGATCAGGGCGGTGAAGAGCGTCAGCCCCACCGCATGGAGCGTGTCCGCCCGCACCAGGCTTTCGGCGAACACCGCGAGGCCGCGCGAGAAGGCCTGGGCGAAGATCACCGCGAGCGGCGCCAGCACCGCCAGAGCGGTAATCACCAGGACGATGCCGAGCAGGACGCGCCGCGTCGCCGCGCCGTCGCCCACCCGTTTGCGCGCCGGTTCGGCCATGGCTCAATCCTCCCGAATGGCGCGGCGCTGGTGCCAGGCCTGGATGAGGTTGACGGTGAGAAGCATCAGGAACGCGAAGCCCAGCATGGTCGCGGCAATGGCGGCGGCGGCGGGATAATCATATTCCTCCAGCCGGATGAAGGTGAGCAGCGCCACGATCTCGGTGCGGAAGGGCTGGTTGCCGGCAATGAACACCACCGCCCCGAACTCGCCCAGCGAACGGGCGAAGGCGAGCGACGCCCCGGCGAGGAAGGCGGGGAAGATGGCCGGAAAAATCACCGTGCGGAACACCCGCCATTCCGAGGCACCAAGCGTCGTCGCCGCTTCCTCCAGGTCTGCGCTCAAATCCTCCAGCACCGGCTGGACCGTACGCACGACGAAGGGAATGGAGGTGAAGGCCATGGCGCAGACGATGCCGGCGGGCGCATAGGCCACCGCGATGCCCCATTGTTCCAGGGGTGCGCCGAACCAGCCATTCTTCGCGAACAGCGCGGTCAAGGCGAGGCCGGCGACGGCGGTGGGCAAGGCGAAAGGGACGTCCACCAGCGTGTCCAGCCAGCGCCGTCCGGGAAAGTCATAGCGCACCAGCACCCAGGCCAGCATCAGCCCGTAAAGGGCGTTGAAGGCTGTCGCGGCCGCGGCGGCACCGATGGTGATCTGGAAGGAGGCCAGGGTGCGCGGCGAGGTGATGATGGACCAGTAGCGGACCAGACCCACATCCGCCGCCTGAAGGATCAAGGCGGCAATGGGCAACAGCACGATGAGGCCGAGATAGGTCAGCGTGATGCCGAGCGACAGGCGAAAGCCCGGTATGACGCTGAACATGAGGCCGGCCCTCTCGGGTCACGCGGCGGAACGCCGGATCAGGGCGGCGGTTATGACGCCAGCGCGCGCGTTTGTCGAGCGCACCCCGGCCGCCGGGTGGGGCGGCCGAAGACGCGCGTCGCGCTCAATAGCCCGGCAGATAGAAGCGGTCGGGCAGCGGATAGCGGCCGGGAACGAACCCGTTGTCGCCCGCGCCATAGGTGGGGAAGAAGTAGCTGGCGGGCAGCGCATAGTCCAAATAGGACTTGGAGCCCGGCTTCACCACCGTCCCGGCATCCAGCGGCGACCGCTTGGTGATGTCGATGGTGACGCGCTTCTTCGCCTGCGCGCTCGACGTGCTGCTGCTAGACGTGCTCTGCGCATTCGCCGCGCCGACGGCCGCGAGGCTCAAGGCGGCGGCGAGGGTGAGAAGCGGCGCGAAACGCATGGAATCCTCCCAGGGAAGCGTCCTGTCGACGTCCCGATGAACCGTGTCGATTCCGGTTACGTCACAAACGCAGTCTAGGCAAGGAACGGCTCAAGGTCGAGGCCGGTTCCTTTACGGAGGCCGCGGGCCGGCAACCCCGCGCCGGACGTGGCAAACCAAGGGTTTCCGGCTTTCGCGGCGATAGCGTATGCCGCAACGAGACCCGCGTGTGGCGCCGATGCGTGGCGGGCGGGCCACAGTTGCGCCCAATGACGTTGCGCGCGCGGTCGCAAAGTCCTAAAAGCACGGCTTTCCGGCCTGTTGCCGGTGAAATGCGAAGGTCTGTCATGGGTTACAAGATCGCCGTTGCCGGTGCCACGGGAAACGTGGGCCGGGAGATCCTGTCGATCCTCGATGAGCGGGGCTTCCCCGCGGACGAGGTTGTCGCGCTCGCGTCGCGCCGCTCCATGGGCGTCGAGGTCTCCTATGGCGATAAAACCCTGAAGGTGAAGGACCTCGCCACGTACGACTTTTCCGATACCGACATCTGCCTGATGTCGGCGGGCGGCGCTGTGTCGAAGGAATACTCGCCGAAGATCGGCGCGGCCGGCTGCGTTGTCATCGACAATTCCTCGCAGTGGCGCACCGATCCCGACGTGCCGCTGATCGTTCCGGAAGTGAATGCGGACGCGATCGTCGGCTTCAAGAAGAAGAACATCATCGCCAACCCGAACTGCTCCACGGCGCAGCTCGTGGTGGCGCTGAAGCCGCTGCATGACGCGGCCACCATCAAGCGGGTGGTGGTGTCCACCTATCAGTCGGTCTCCGGCGCCGGCAAGGACGCCATGGACGAGCTGTTCTCGCAGACCCGCGCGGTGTTCGTGTCCGACCCGGTGGAAGCGAAGAAGTTTCCCAAGCGCATCGCCTTCAACCTGATCCCCCAGATCGACGTGTTCATGGAGGACGGGTTCACGAAGGAAGAGTGGAAGATGGTGGTCGAGACCAAGAAGATCCTCGACCCCAAGATCAAGCTCACGGCCACCTGCGTCCGCGTGCCGGTCTTCGTCTCCCATTCCGAGAGCGTGAATGTGGAGTTCGAGAAGCCTTTGTCGGCGGAAGAGGCCCGCAAGATCCTGCGGGAGGCCCCCGGCATCCTGGTGGTGGATACGCGCGAGCCGGGCGGCTATGCCACCCCGCACGAGGCGGCCGGCGAAGACGCCACCTTCATCTCGCGCCTGCGCGACGATCCGACGGTGGATAACGGCATCGCTTTCTGGTGCGTGTCCGACAATCTGCGCAAGGGCGCGGCGCTGAATGCCGTGCAGATCGCCGAGGTTCTGGTCAACCGCAAGCTCATCACTTCGCGCCGCAAGGCCGCGTGAGCCTTCATTCCATATGAGACATGGAAACGGCGCCCTTCGGGGCGCCGTTTTCGTTTCACGCGCTCGTCGACACCCTCAAGCGCGCTTGCGCAGGGCGCCGGGCAGCATGGCGCCGGTTTCACGCGCCCTCAGGTGCCAGGAGAAGGCTTCCTCCAGCAGGTGAGGCGTGTGACCGCCGCGCTTCAAGGCGCGCTCATAATAGTCCGCCAGCGCATCGCGATAGGTGGGATGGACGCAGTTGGCGAGGATGCGCTGCGCCCGCTCGCGCGGCGCCAGTTCCCGCAGATCCGCCAGCCCCTGCTCGGTGACAATGATGTCCACGTCGTGCTCGTTATGGTCCACATGCGGCACCATGGGGACGACGCTGGAGAGCGCCCCGTCCTTCGCGATGGACTTGGTCACGAAGACCGAGAGGTAGGCATTGCGCGCGAAATCCCCCGAACCGCCAATGCCGTTCATCATGTGGGTGCCGCCCACATGGGTGGAATTGACGTTGCCGTAGAGGTCCACCTCCAGCGCGGTGTTGATGGCGATGATGCCGAGCCGCCGGATGATCTCGGGATGGTTCGAGATTTCCTGCGGCCGCAGGATGAGACGCGGCTTGTAGCGCACGATCTGCGGCATCACCGCATCATGCTTTGCCTTGGAGAGGGTGATGGAGGAGCCGGAGGCAAAATTGAGCTTGCCGGCATCGAACAGGTCGAAGGTCGAATCCTGCAGCACCTCGGAATACATGGTGAGGTCGTGGAACGGGCTGTCCAGAAAGCCGTGCATGACCGCATTGGCGATGGTGCCGATGCCCGCCTGTAGCGGCTGGAGGCGCGTGGTCAGCCGCCCGAGGCGCACTTCCCCCTCCAAGAAATCCTTGAGGTGGCCCGCAATGGCTGCCGTGTCCGGATCGGGCGGCAGCACGGTGGAGGCGGAATCCAGTTTCCGCGTCACCACGATGGCGGCGATCTTCTCGGGCGGGACGGGGATGAAGGGCAGGCCCACCCGGCTTTCCGGCGACACCACCGGGATCGGCTCGCGGAACGGGCGGCGGGTGGGAATATAGATGTCGTGCAATCCCTCCAGCTCGGCCGGCTGGGAGAGATTGATCTCGACGATCACCTTCTCCGCCAGGATGGCGAAGGTGGCGGAGTTTCCGACCGAGGTGGTGGGGATGATGGCGCCGTCCGACGTGATGGCCACCGCCTCCACCACCGCCACGTCGATCGGTCCCAATTGCTTGGTGCGCAGATGCTCGACCGTCTCCGACAGATGCTGGTCGACGAACATCACCTCGCCGGCATTGATGGCCTTGCGCAGCGCCGGGTCGGACTGGAAGGGAATGCGCCGGGAAAGGACATGGGCCTCGGACAATTGCTTGTCGAGATCGTTGCCGAGCGAGGCGCCGGTGACGAGAGTGATCTTGAACGGCTCACGCCTTGCCCGCTCCGCCAGCGCCAGCGGCACGGCCTTCGCCTCACCCGCGCGGGTGAAGCCGCTCATGCCCACGATCATGCCGTCGCGGATATGGGACGCGGCCTCCTCGGCGCTGACGACCTTGTCGCGGAGGCTGGCGAGGCGGATGCGGTCATACGGCATGGCGGTGTCCAATTGGTCGCGCGCGACAGGAGCACGCACCACCCGACCGGCCAATCCGTAGTTTCTCTTAACCCGAACGTCGGATCTGCGCCTCACGCATGGATCGCGATCCTCAATCCGTGGCCATCGCGCTCGGGCGGATCGGGAAAGCGCAGCGCCAGCCCGTCGCGCAGGCGACGGGCGGTCCAGGCCGCGGCGCAGGCATCCACCAAATCGTCAAATCCCGCCCCCAGGGCTCGGGCGGCGGCGGCGGTGATCCCTTTCGTGGGGAAGCCGACATCGGCGAGCAGGGCGAGGCGCACGTCAAGGCCGGCCGGGTTCACCCGCCCCTTGATCTTCTTCGGCACGGGAACCTCGCGCCGGCCATTCATTGCCCAGAAGCTGACTTCCGGATGGCATTCGAACAGCCGTTCGCGCAGATCGGTACGTGCGCGCAGCAGCCGGTCCGCCTCCAGCACCTTGGGCAGGATGTGAAAGCATTGCTTCGACATGGAGCGGGGCGGATCGGAGGTCTCCCGCGCGACGGCGCAGGCGCGCAGATAGCGGGCGCGCTCGTCCCCCTCCCCCGCGCTCGCCTCCACCGCGGCGCGGGCCGGAACGGAGAAGACGCTGGATTGCCGCTGGCCGAGATGCGGGCGCACCAGACGCTCCGGCGCCCGGCCCCCGGGGCCGGCCCGTTCCGGCAGGCCGAGGGGAATATCGATGGCGGCGAGGCACGGGGCGTCGGCCCCGTCGAACAGAGCCAGGTCCGTGACGCGCTCCGCGCGCGCTGTGGTTGCTCCGTCCCAGCGCACGCAAACCCATCCGCCGGGACATCCGTCCAGTCCCGCCACGCGGCCCGTCGTGCCCGACGTCCCCTCACCCGCCATCGCCTGTCACCCGCACGGCCCGCCGCCACTCACCATCCGCACGCCTTGCGCGCGGCGCACGCAAAAATCCGGTTCCCCCGGACCGTATCGCGCTCTAGCCTTGCTCGAAACCGATTGGGAGAGCCAGCCGCCATGTCGATCCGCCCCCGCCGCAGCGTTCTCTATATGCCGGGCTCCAATGCGCGCGCCTTGGAGAAGGCGCGGACCCTTCCCGTGGATGGCGTCATCATCGACCTTGAGGATGCGGTGGCCCCGGATGCCAAAATGGAGGCGCGGGGACGGGCGGTGGAGACGGTCAAGGCCGGCGGCTTCGGGCCGCGCGAGACCGTCATCCGCATCAACGGCCTGGACACGGCCTGGGGCATGGACGATCTCGACGCCGCGGCCTCCGCCGCGCCCGACGCCATCCTGGTGCCCAAGGTACAGGACCCGGACCAGTTGGTGACGGTGGGGCGCCGCCTGGAAGCGCTCGGCACCGCGCCGACGACGCGGGTCTGGGCCATGATTGAGACGCCCATCGCCATTCTCGACATCCACGCCATCGCCGCCGCCCGCAATCCCCTCACCCGGCTCGACGTGTTCGTGCTCGGCACCAATGACCTCGCCAAGGAAACGCGGGCCGCCCTCGTGCCCGGCCGCGCGCCCATGATCGGCTGGCTGATGCAGGTGATCGCCGGCGGGCATGCCTATGGCATCGACGTGCTGGACGGGGTGTGGAACCAGTTCCAGGACATGGACGGCTTTCACGCGGAATGCGCCCAGGGCGTGGAGATGGGCATGGACGGCAAGACGCTGATCCATCCGAGCCAGATCGAGCCGTGCAACCGGGCCTTCAGCCCCCCCGAGGCCGAGGTCGCCAAGGCCCGCGCCGTCATCGCCGCCTTCGCTTTGCCGGAAAACCTCAGCAAGGGCGTGATCCAGCTGGAGGGGCGCATGGTCGAGCGCATGCATGCAGACATGGCGCAGCGCACGGTCGCGCTCGCGGATGCCATCGCCGCGCGGAGCTGAGCCATGACCACCCGCATCGTCATGGTGGTGTTCCCGGACCTCGACCAGCTCGACCTGACCGGGCCGTTCGAAGTTCTGGCGCGCCTGCCCGGCGCGCGGGTCCAGCTCGCCTGGAAGAAGACCAAGCCGATCCGGGACACGGCGGGCCTCGCCCTGGTGCCGGACGTGAAATTCTCAAAGGTGGAGGGCTGCGACGTTCTCGTGGTGCCCGGCGGACCGGGGCAGTTGGCGCTGATGGAAGACGAGGAGACGCTGGCCTTCTTGCGCCGCATGGCGCAGGGCGCGCGCTATGTGACCTCGGTCTGCACCGGCGCGCTGCTGCTCGGCGCGGCGGGCCTGCTCATGGGCTATCGCGCCACCACCCATTGGCTGTCGCTGGAGCAATTGGCCCTTATGGGCGCCATCCCGGTGGGCGAGCGTGTGGTGATGGACGGCAACCGTCTGACCTGCGCCGGCGTCACCTCCGGCATCGACTTCGCTTTGGTGCTCGCCCGCGAACTGGCGGGAGAGAACGAAGCCCGGCGCATCGCGCTGTCCATGGAATATGATCCGCGCCCGCCGTTTCCGCCCTTCGCGGACGAGGACCCGCGCCTGGTGGAAGAGGTGCGGCTGCGCACCGAGGACTTTCAGCGCCGCCGCGTGGCCGCCGCACGGGCCGTGGGCGCACGGCTTCTCAACCGACCGGACCTGACATGAAGCTCTACCGCTACCTCACCGGCCCCGACGATTCCGCCTTCTGCAAACGCGTGAGCGCGGCCTTGAACAAGGGCTGGCAGCTCTATGGCGCGCCCACGCTGACCTTCGACCCGGTGAAGGGGCGCGTGATCTGCGGGCAGGCGATCGTGAAAGAGGTGCCCGGCGAATGGTCTGAGGATGTCACGCTCTCGGACTACTGATCAGGCGGCGTCCTGGGCGAGAGTCCCGGCGAAGGTGCGGGGGGTCGGGGGCATCAGGACCACAGCGACATCAACCTCGTCCCCGACTTCCGCGAATTCCTCCTTCACCTTCAAGGTGAGATCGGCCACCGCCGCGCGGGCGCGCTCCACGCTCCAGGCGGGGTCGAAGCCGAGATGGAGTTCCACCATCATGCGCCCGCCATGGCTGCGGGTGCGGATATCGCCTAATTCCTCGAAATCGTCGAAGCAGCGGGTCAGAGCCTTCAGGATGCGCAATTGCCCCGCTTCGCCGATCGCCTGGTCCAGCAGGGAGCCAAGCGAGTTGGTCAGCATCTCGTAGATGTTGAAGATCATGAAGCCGATGACGACGAAGGACGCGGCCGGGTCGAGATAGGCGATCCAGCTCACCCCGCTGAAAGTCGATGTGACCAGCGTCACGCAGAACACAGCGCCCGACGAGCAGGCCGACACCAGATGCACCCGCGCCTGCGCCGCCAGCACCGGGGAGCGCGCCACCCGCGCCATCCGTCGCGCCTGGATATGCAGATAGACATTGCCCGTGACCGCGACCGCCGTCACCAGCAGGCCGAGCCCCGCGCCGCTCACAGGCTCGGGATGCAGCAGCCCCATGACCGCGCGGGCGGTCGCCACGATCACCAGCACCACCTGAAGCACCGCGATCATCAGTTCGGCGAGGTTTTCCAGCTTGCCGAGGCCATAGGCGAAGCGGTGCGCCTTGGAGCGGGCGGAGATGCGCAGCACAAGGTAGCAGGCGGCGAGGGAGGTCAGGTCGAACGAGGTCGCCAGCATGTCCGTGAGCACGGCCGCCGAATTGGCGAGCGCGGCCGCGAGAACGTAAAAGGGAAACAGCACCGCCACAAAGCACAGGGCCTGGAACGAGAGCTTCTGACTGGACGATGCCGACACGTCGCCTCCCAATAGTGAGCCGGCATGAAAAAGGCACAACCACCCTGCGTCAACTCGAAACGCGACCAATCGAGTTGCACCAAGCAGATGTGCCCTGCAACATGGCCGCTGCCGTGGGCAGGAGAGGCTGATGAACAAGACAAGCGCTGGCAATTTTTTCGAGGACTTTTCCGTCGGCCAGGTGATTCGCCATGCGACGCCCCGTACGGTGACGGTGGGTGATGTCAGCCTTTACAGCGCGCTCTATGGCACCCGCTTCGCGGTCCAGTCCGCCGACAGCTTCGCCCAGGCCCTCGGCTATCCCCGCGCGCCGGTAGACGATTTGCTGGTGTTCCACACCGTCTTCGGCAAGACGGTGCCGGACATTTCCCTGAATGCGGTTGCCAATCTCGGTTATGCGGGCGGCCGCTTCCTCGCCCCCGTCTATCCCGGCGATACCCTCCAAGCGGTCTCGGAGGTGATCGGGCTTCGCGAGAATTCCAACGGCAAGAGCGGCGTCGTCTATGTGCGCTCCACCGGCTTCAATCAGGACGGCGTCGAGGTGCTGGACTATGTGCGCTGGGTGATGGTGCGCAAGCGCGATCCCAAATCCCCAGCGCCGGAGCCCGTGGTACCCACCCTCCCCGCCGCGCTGGCGCCGGATGCGCTGGGCGATGCCGTGCCTCCCCTCGATATCGAGGAATGGCGCGACGACCTCTCCGGCTCGCTGTTCCGCTTCGCGGACTATGAGGTGGGCGAGCGCATCGACCATGTGGACGGCATGACGGTGGAAGAAGCCGAGCACATGATCGCGACGCGCCTCTACCAGAACACGGCCAAGGTCCATTTCAACCAGTTCACCGAAGGCCAGGGCCGTTTCGGCCGTCGCCTCATCTATGGCGGCCACGTCATTTCCATCGCCCGCGCCTTGTCGTTCAATGGGCTCGGCAATGCCTTCCACGTCGCGGCGATCAATGGCGGGCGCCATGTGGCGCCGCTGTTCGCCGGACTGACGGTGTTCGCCTGGAGCGAAATCCTGGACGCGGCGGACCTGCCGGGGCGCGACGATGTGGGCGCGCTGCGCGTACGCACCATCGCCACCAAGGACCGGCCGTGCGGCGACTTCCCGTTCCGGGCCGAAGAGGATTACGACCCGAGCGTGATCCTCGACCTGGATTATTGGGTCCTCATCCCCCGCTGAGCCGGGGTCGAAGGCTGCTCGGCGCGGCGCTGGACGGACGGCTTGGCCGGTGGCGGGACGGGCGGCGGCACCGCCCCGAGCACCGGCGCCTCCAGGCGGAAGCGCGCGAAGAATGCCAGGGATTCCTCGCCCATGTCGATGTCGCGATTGCGCAAACCCAGGAACGGCGTCGCAAGGCCCGGCTTGGTCTCGACGCGGGCGGGGGACTGATGCCCCCCGCGTTCGATCCGGTAGAGCGCGACCTCCGCTTCGCCCGCACAGCCCGTGTAGCGGCGGACCGATACAGTGGTCGCGTCCATGCCCACGAGATCGGGGAGATCCTGGTCGCTCGCCTGCGTGCATTGGTCGAGCTTCGCGTAGAGGGCGGCGGTGTCCGGAGCGGAGAGGGTTGCGCCAAGGGGCGTCCAAAATCCGTTCCAGGCGATGACGCCATCCGCCGTGCCATGGACGAACATGATCGAGACCGGCCGCGCCGGCTGGCATTCCTCACGGTAGTTGGCCGGCGCCGTGGCCATGGCGACGGAATAGGCGGCGTAGAGTTCCGCGAACTCGCAGGCCATGCGCTCCACCATGAAGCCGCCGTTGGAAATGCCCATCAGATAGATGCGCGCGGGGTCCGCGATGCCCTGCTCCACCAGCCTTTGGGTCAAAGCCACCAGAAAGGGCACGTCGTCGCCAGGGGTGAGCACGGCCTTAAGGCGCATGGCGGCGGGACGGCCGTCATTCCAGACATGGCCGATGCCCTGCGGATAGACCGTGACATAGCCCTCGCGCTGGGCCGAGGGCTCCAGGCCGAGATAGTCCTTCAGCCCCTCCGAGGTCTGGCCGGCGGCATGCAGCGCGATGATGGTCGGGCGGGGACCAACTGGGCCTGCGGGCACATTTTGCAGATAGGTGCGTGATTCGCTGCCCACCTGAATGCGCTCCGCGCTGCTACGCGCGGGCTGGACCACCGCGGGGGCGGCCGCCGCGCCGCTGCCTTTGCCGGCCCCGGGAGCTTGCGATTGCGCCATCGCGGGCGCGCCCATCATCCAGGACAGGGCCATGATTCCGGCGGCGAGGAGAGCGGACAGGGCCGCACGAGCAGCCGGGCGGGACGAGGGCACGATGCGCAGGTTTCCAATAGTCTTTGACCGGCCAATTGTCGGGGGCGGCCGGGATAGCCGACTCCGAGTCTAGCGACACGGTCGCGGCGCCGCGAGGCGCGTCGAAGCAGTGGTCGTTAAAAAATGTGGCACCTGGATGGCCCAGTCGGGGCACCTGTCACCCTAAAGCCACAACTCCGCCCGTTCACAGCCGCGCCCGAGCGGATTTGACATGGATCAAATCGACCGGCCCGCCCCGGGACCAAGCCTTAGCGAGGTTTTATTCAATAAGGGATTTGGGGCATGACACAGGGGTTCTGGGGCCGCGCGATCGCGGGAGCCGCGTTGGGCGTTGCGATGCTGGGCAGCGCGTTCGGCGCCATGGCGGCGGATCTGACGCCTGCTTACAAGGCGCCGGTGGCGCCGGTCGTCTCCGAGCCGAGCCCCTGGATGATCCGCCTGCGCGCGCTCGGCGTGCTGCCCTCCGGCGGCGGCAGCGTGAACGGCGTCGCGGGCTCCGACCTGTCCTATTCCGACTCGGTCGTGCCGGAACTCGACATCACCTATTTCTTCACCAAGAACATCGCGGCCGAACTCATCCTCGGCGTCACGCCCCACAACATCTATGGCGCGGGCACTCTGGGCGGCCTGGATGTGGGCAAGGTGTGGCTGCTGCCCCCGACCCTCACCCTGCAATATCACTTCACCGATTTCGGCCCCTTCAAGCCCTATGTGGGCGTGGGCGTGAACTACACGGTGTTCTTCAACCAGAAGACCTATGACGTGCAGTCCCTCGACGTGAAGAACACCTGGGGCTGGGCGCTTCAGGCCGGCTTCGATTACATGCTCGACAAGCATTGGGGTGTGAACGTCGACGTGAAGAAGCTCTTCCTCGAACCCGACTTCACGGTGGGCGTCGGCAATGCGGTTCTGTCCGGCACCGCCGACCTCAATCCCTGGATCATCGGCGCGGGCGTCACCTACCGCTTCTGATGTCCCCGGCAGCAGCCGGGCTCGCAGGATACATGCCGAAGGCGCGGGAGCTTCCCGCGCCTTTTTCTTTTCGCAGGCCTCGACCGCTGGCGGCGGACCCGCATCGGGCGTAGCATCGCCGCGCGCAGGGGAAAGCCGGGCGAAGGCGCCCGGTGATCCGCATTGCGGCATCGACCGTATCGCATTGCGGCATTTTGGTGCACCCCGCCCCAATATCCGCTTTGGAATCGTTGCGAACTGGCAACGATTGAGATACCTGATCGGTCGATTTTCGGAGGAGCCCAATGGCCGACAGTCCGTCGCGTATCGAGCGCCCGCTCTCTCCCCACCTGTCGATCTACCGCCCGCTGTTCACGATGGTCATGTCCATTGTGCACCGCATCACCGGCGGCGCGCTGTATGTGGGCACGGCAATCCTGGTGTGGTGGCTTCTGGCCGCCGCGACGTCGCCGGGCGCTTATGACCTGTTTTCGGCGGTGGCCGGGTCCTGGATCGGCCGTCTGATCCTGCTCGGCTACACCTGGGCGCTGATCCACCACGCCCTCGGCGGCGTGCGCCATTTCATCTGGGACTTCATCCATGGCTTCGGTGCCAAGGAGCGCGTGCTGCTCGCCAAGGCGACGCTGGCCGGCTCGGTGGCGCTGACGGTGATCGTATGGGTCATCGCCCTGGCGCTGAAGGGCTGAGGAGGGACGTCTCATGAGCAATCCCAAGACCCATCACGCCCCCATGCGCACCCCGCTCGGCCGGGTGCGCGGGCTCGGCTCGGCCCGCTCCGGGACCGATCACTTCTTCCTGCAGCGCGTCACCGGCGCGGCGAATTTCGTGCTGGCCGTGCTGTTCGTCGGCATCGTCATCTCCATCGCCGGCTCCAGCTACGAGGCGGCGCGCGCCACCCTCTCCAACCCCCTCGTGGCGGTGGTGATCCTTCTCGCTTTGCTCTCCGTAACGACGCACATGCGCATCGGCATGCAGGTCATCATCGAGGACTATGTCCACGATGAGGGGATGAAGGTGCTCTGCATCGTCGCCAACACGTTCTTCACGGTTGCCGTCGGCCTCGCCGGCGCGTTCGCCGTGCTCAAGATCAGCCTGGGAGGCTGACACATGGCCGAAACCAACGGAACCAACGGCTCAGCCGCTCCTGGCGTGAACGGCGCGGCCTACCCGATCCAAGACCATACCTATGACGTGCTGGTGGTGGGCGCCGGTGGCGCCGGCCTGCGGGCGGTCGTCGGCTGCTCGGAGGCGGGCCTTCGCACCGCCTGCATCACCAAGGTCTTCCCCACCCGCTCCCACACCGTGGCCGCCCAGGGCGGCGTCGCCGCCTCGCTCGGCAATATGGGCGACGACAAGTGGGAATGGCACATGTACGACACCGTGAAGGGGTCGGACTGGCTGGGCGACCAGGACGCCATCGAATATCTGGTGCGCAACGCGCCGGCCGCCGTCTATGAGCTGGAGCATTGGGGCGTGCCCTTCTCCCGCACCGAGGACGGCAAGATCTACCAGCGCCCCTTCGGCGGCATGACGACGCACTTCGGCCAGGGCACGGCCCAGCGCACCTGCGCCGCGGCCGACCGCACCGGCCATGCCATGCTGCACACGCTCTATGGCGCGGCGCTGAAGCACAAGGCCGAGTTCTTTATCGAATATTTCGCCATCGACCTCATCATGGACGAGGATGGCCGCTGCCGCGGCGTCGTCGCCCTGAAGATGGACGACGGCACCATCCACCGCTTCCGCTCGCACCTCACCATCCTGGCGACCGGCGGCTATGGCCGCGCCTATTTCTCGGCAACCTCCGCTCATACCTGCACGGGCGACGGCAATGCCATGGTGCTGCGCGCCGGCCTGCCGCTCCAGGACATGGAATTCGTGCAGTTCCACCCGACCGGCATCTATGGTTCGGGCTGCCTCATTACCGAGGGGTCGCGCGGCGAGGGCGGCTCTCTGACCAATTCGGAGGGCGAGCGCTTCATGGAGCGCTATGCCCCCTCCGCCAAAGACCTCGCCTCGCGCGACGTGGTGTCCCGCTCCATGACCATGGAAATCCGCGAAGGCCGCGGCGTCGGCAAGAACAAGGACCACATCTTCCTGCATCTGGACCATCTGGACCCGGCGATCCTGCACGAGCGCCTGCCCGGCATTTC
>JASBUY010000344.1 GCA_030147645.1 Aquabacter sp.
GGGCATGACCCCGGGAGCGACCGGGGGGATCGGATCCGGTTCTGCTGCCGCGGGGGACATCGGAGCCGGTTCAAGTGTTTCGGAAACAGGGACGGGGGCAAGAACCTCCGGGGGCTCTGGCGCATCGGCCAGGGCGCGGCCTATGCGCGCTTAAGCAACTTCATCCGTATCCGCCACTTCGGGCTCCGGGATTGCGGGCGGCAGGATTTCGGCCGCAGGAGCGGGGCTTTGGGTGGTGTCAGACGTCGCAACCACGTCTTGCGTGGCGTCGGGCTGAGACGGGGGCGGCTCGGCCGGCTCGGGCGCCGGAATCTCGAACACCGGAAGGGCGGAAGCGGCCGCCTTGGTCTCTTCCGTCTCGTCCTTCGGAGGGTTGGCGGGCGCCTCAACAGCTTCCGCCACAGGATTGGTGTCAGCGGGCTTTGCTTCCACCTGTGGAGATTCGCTGCCAAGCTGCGCCGCAGGGACCGGCGCCTCTGCCTTCTTTTCCGATTCCGTCTCCGACGAAGACATCGCCGCACGTGCGGCGAGCCCCTGCGCGGTCGCTAAGGGGCGGGAAAGGCCGGTCGATCCGGCGGGGCGTGCGAACCGCTCGCCCGTGCTCGGAAGAGGCCGGGGCGGGCGGGGTGGCAGCAGGTCTTCATTGCGCGCAGGGCGCCGCTGAGGCGGCGTACGGCGCGCATCGGCGGAGACCGGCGCGGGCCGCGCCGGCGGCGCGAGCGGACGCTCGCTTTCGGTGTTGGCTTCGGTGTCCGCCGGCACGGAAGGCGGCGCAGAAAACGAGAAATCGGGTTCCTCAAGCGGAGGAAGGGCGGCGGTCGGTTCCTTCTGCGGCTCAACCGGGGGTGCCGACAAAGCCGTGGCGGAGGGACGGGGCGGCAGGGTCTCGCGCGCTGCAGGCTCCCGCAATGCTGGCATCTCACGCGCCGGTGCCGTGTCGCGCAGGGCAGGGGCCTCGCGCTGAGGCAGGGCGCGCGCACCTGCTCCCGCCTCGCGGGTCGATGCGCGGCCGATGGCTGGCTCCACCACGATGTCCGTCGTCCCGCCGACCAGAAGAAGGTGCTCCACCTCGTCGCGCCGAACCAGCACAAGGCGGCGCCGGGGATCGACCGCGACACTATCGACGACAGCAAGGCGCGCCTGGCGCGACCGCGGTCCGCCGCCGGCTCCGGCGCCGCTGAGGCGTCGCACGATGAGGACGGTCAACCCGAGCAACGCCGCAATCACAATGGTGGCGATGGCCACCCTGACCGGCAGATCGAGCTGCGCCCCAAGCAGATCCTGCAACATTACGTCTCCTCTTTGTCGCCCCAGGTAGCCGCGTGGAGCGTCAAAATCCAGTCGGGCTCATCGGGCAACATCTGCGCGTGGAGCATGGTGTGCGTGCGTGAAGAAATTCTTGACCATTTGGCTCATAAATCAATCAATGCCGTAACTGTGCGTTAATTTTCGGGAATCGGCGGTCCGCGCGACAGGGGGCGGGATCGCACGACAAGAAGGAAACCCCATGGCAAGCGAGACGGGTGCCGAGCGCCCGCAGAGTGAGACGGCACGCGTCCGCCCTCGCTGGGCGGGCTCCATGAGATGGTTTGTCGGGGGGGCATCGTTCGTCGGCGGGCTTGCGGCGTCGCTGGCGCAGGGCACAGGCGGATCGATCGTGACCGCCCTTCTTGCCGGCCTCGCCGCCATCGGGGTCTTTTCCCTTTTCACGGCTGGCGTCCGGCTGTTGAGCGGCGAGGAGCGTCGCAACGACGACCTCGCCCGCACGCTGCTCTCCGCGACGTCCGACGCCGTAGCGCTGGTGGAACGGGGCGAGGACCTCATCCTCACCAATGCCGCTTATCTGCGGCTGAGCCGCAGTCGAGAGGGGCAAGCGCCGACCCCGGAGCGATTCCTTGGCCGTATTCCGGGCGCGCCATCGGGCGTGTCGCTGCTCCTGCGCGCGGTGGCGGGCGGCAATCAGGGGCATGAGACCTTTCCCTTCGACGCCGATCCGGACGGACGGCGCCTGCGCGTGGCCGTTTATCCGCTGGACGGAGCCAAGCGTGTGCTGTGGGTGCTGAGCCTGACCGATGGAGACGGCAAGACGGGAGCCATTCCGGCGGAAAGCCGCGCGCGTTCCGCGCCCGATCCGGCGTCTTCGCAACCGACCGCTTTTGGCGGGAAGGACAGCACGTCGGACCTGCTGTCGCTCTGGGAGCGCGCGCCGCTTGGCCTCGTGCTGGTGGACGGGCGGGAGGCGCGCCTTGCCAACGGCACGCTGGCGCGCTGGCTCGGATATGACCTTGCCGAATGGGGCGGCGGCGGAATCGCGCTGGCCGAATTGATGGATGGTCGGGCCGAGCTCGCCGTTGCCAAAGCGCTGGCCGCCGGCACGGGTGAAGCGGAAGGCTTCGACCTTGATCTGACGTCCAAGGACGGCGGCATCTTTCCGGCTCGCGCCTGGATGTCCGGACGTTCGCCCGCTTTGGGCATTCTCGCCATCCTGCCGCGTGCGGTGGCGGGCCGGGCACCGGAGAGCCGGCCTATCGCCGGGCCGGACGCAGACTTCTTTTCGCGCTCCCCTCTGGCCATGGCGAGCGTCGATCGCAGCGGTCGGGTGGTCGAGGCAAATGCGAGCTTCGTCCGGCTGTTTGCGCTCGCCGGCCAGCAGAGCCTCGGCGCGCGCCTCGACCGGCTCGTCGCGGAGCGCGATGCGCCGTCCATCGAGCGGATGCTCAAGGATACTCTGGCGGGTGAGAGCCTCGCCGCCCCCGTCGAGGTCTCCATCGTGGGGGAGGGAGGCGGATCAGCCCGCCTCTATGCCGCCCAGCTCGGGTCGGGCGCGGGTGCCATCGCGGTCTATGCGGTGGACATGACCGCGCAGCGGACCTTGGAGGCGCAGTTCGCGCAATCCCAGAAGATGCAGGCCATCGGGCAATTGGCCGGCGGCGTGGCGCACGATTTCAACAATGTGCTGACCGCGATCCTCGGCTATTGCGACCTGCTGCTCGCCAATCATCGGCCGAGCGACCCCTCCTTCCCCGACATCATGCAGATCAAGCAGAATGCGAACCGCGCCGCCGGCCTGGTGCGCCAGCTGCTCGCCTTCTCGCGCCGCCAGACACTGCGGCCCCAGATCATCCACCTGACCGACGTGTTGTCCGACCTCTCCATGCTGCTGCGCCGTCTCATCGGCGAGCGCATCGATTTGCGGGTGGAGCACGGACGCGACCTGTGGCCCGTGAAGGTGGATGTGAACCAATTTGAGCAGGTCATCGTGAATCTCGCGGTCAATGCCCGCGATGCCATGCCAAATGGCGGACTGCTCACACTGCGCACGCTGAATGTGCCGGAGCAGGACTGCGCTCGCTACGCCGATGCGGGAACGCTCGTCCCCTCCGATTACGTGCTGATCGCGGTGTCCGATTCGGGCACCGGCATTCCCGCCGACATCATGGACAAGATTTTCGAGCCCTTCTTCTCCACCAAGGAGGTGGGGAAGGGGACCGGCCTTGGCCTCTCCACCGTGTATGGAATCGTCCAGCAGACGGGCGGTAACATCCTTGCGCAGAGCGAAGTCGGGCGGGGGACTGAGTTCCGCGTCTTCCTGCCGCGCCACGTTGCCAGTGCGGAGGATGCGCTCGCGCCACAGCCCGAAGTGGATGTGCGCCCGGCGCCCGACCTGACGGGGCAGGGCACGATTCTCCTGGTCGAGGATGAGGATGCCGGTCGCGCCTTCGCGGCGCGGGCGCTCACGGCGCGGGGATATAATGTGATCGCTGCCGCGAGCGGCGCCGAGGCGCTGGAGGCCATGGACAGCGCCAGTGCACGGGTGGACCTCGTCATATCCGACGTCGTGATGCCTGAGATGGATGGCCCGACTTTGCTGAAGGCGCTGCGCGCGCGGGATCCGGGGCTGAAGGTGATCTTCATCTCCGGTTACGCGCAGGAGGCGTTCGGCAAGAATCTGGCCGATGGGGAAAAATTCGGCTTCCTTCCTAAGCCCTTCTCGCTGAAGCAACTGGTGGCCGCCGTGAAGGACGCCACCGCCGGCTGAGGGCAATGGGCTGTCTCGCGCCGAGAGGGGTGCCCCACCCGCGTCATGTGGAAAACGCGGGCGGGCCATACTGTCGCATCCCGGCCGGAACCCACCGGAGTCTCGCGTTTACGTCGCAATGCAGCATGCCTTGCAGATCGTCATCCGTGGCATACATTATCCGCATCCGTTTGCGGGCCGCATCGACACCGAAAAGCGGTTATTTTGCGATGCGATAGGCGCGGATGTGCGGCACCGGTCCAGCGCGCTCTTGCCACCCATCTGGCACTGCGATAAGCCTCCGGTGTTTCGAATTCCTCCAACCGAAGGCCGGCGCGGTAACGCTTGAAGCGGAACGCCCTTGCGCCCCGAGGTGCGGACATGAACCTCTTGCTCCAAGATTACCTTCCGGTGGTGATCTTCATCGGCGTGTCGCTGGTCATCGGGCTGGCGCTGCTGATTTCGCCTTTCATCGTGGCCTATCAGAATCCCGATCCGGAGAAGCTGTCGGCCTACGAATGCGGCTTCAATGCGTTTGACGACGCCCGCATGACCTTCGACGTCCGCTTCTATCTGGTGTCGATCCTTTTCATCATTTTCGACCTTGAAGTCGCGTTCCTGTTCCCCTGGGCCATCACGTTTGGGGGACTGGGGGACCTCGGATTCTGGTCCATGATGGTGTTCCTCGGCGTATTAACCGTCGGTTTCATCTATGAGTGGCGCAAGGGAGCGCTCGAATGGGATTGACCCCCTCCGCGACCAAGCCCCTGGTGGCGCCCGCGCCGAAGGGCATCATCGATCCGTCCACCGGCCGTCCGGCCGGGGCCGATGATCCCTTCTATCGCGAGATCAATGCGCAGTTGGCCGACAAGGGCTTTCTGATCACCACCGCTGACGATCTCATCACATGGGCGCGCACCGGCTCGCTCATGTGGATGACGTTCGGCCTCGCCTGCTGCGCAGTCGAGATGATGCAGGTGTCCATGCCGCGCTATGACGTGGAGCGTTTCGGCTTCGCGCCGCGCGCGTCTCCGCGCCAGTCCGACGTGATGATCGTGGCCGGCACGCTGACCAATAAGATGGCGCCGGCGCTGCGCAAGGTCTACGACCAGATGCCCGAGCCGCGCTACGTCATTTCCATGGGCAGCTGCGCCAATGGCGGTGGCTACTACCATTATTCCTATGCCGTCGTGCGCGGCTGCGACCGCGTGGTGCCGGTGGACATCTATGTCCCCGGTTGCCCGCCTACGGCCGAAGCGCTGCTCTACGGTGTCCTGCTGCTGCAGAAGAAAATTCGCCGCGTCGGGACCATCGAACGCTGATCTGTCCAGGTCCGCCGCCGGGGAAGCCCGCGCGGCGTGGGGAACTAACTGATGGACGATACTGCCTTGAAGGACCTTGCGGTCCATATTTCCGGCGCGCTCGGCTCTGCCGTGCGCGGGACCCGCATCGCGTATGGCGAACTGACGCTGGACGTGGAACGCGCGGACATCGTCAAGGTAGCAACGTTCCTTCGGGATGACCCGAGCTGCCTGTTCACCACCATCATCGATGTGTGCGGTGCGGATTACCCCGAGCGCCTGTCGCGCTTCGACGTTGTCTATCACCTGCTTTCGATGAAGCAGAATTTGCGCATCCGCCTCAAGCTGGAGGTGGACGAAGTATCCACGGTGCCGTCCATCTGCGGTGTCTTCCCCGGCGCCAACTGGTTCGAGCGGGAGGCCTACGACATGTATGGCATTCTGTTCACCGGCCATCCCGAACTGCGCCGGCTCCTGACCGATTATGGGTTTGACGGTCACCCGCTGCGCAAGGATTTCCCGCTCACTGGTTTCGTCGAGGTCCGCTACGACGAAGGCGCGAAGCGTGTGATTTACGAGCCCGTGCGCCTGCCCCAGGAGTTCCGCAACTTCGACTTCCTCTCCCCTTGGGAGGGCGTCGAATATGTGCTCCCGGGTGATGAGAAGGCCGCCGGCCAAGCCGGCCCCAAGGCCGGCTGAAGGAGCGACCCATGGCCCATACCCTCGAAAGCCCCCGGCCCGCCGCTCCGGTCCGCAATTTCCAGATCAATTTCGGCCCGCAGCACCCGGCGGCGCACGGCGTGCTGCGCCTCGTGCTCGAGCTGAATGGTGAAGTGGTGGAGCGGGTCGATCCGCATATCGGCCTTCTGCACCGCGGCACCGAGAAGCTGATCGAGGCCAAGACCTATCTTCAGGCCGTGCCGTATTTCGACCGGCTCGATTATTGCGCGCCCATGAACCAGGAGCATGCTTACTGCCTGGCGGTGGAGCGTCTGCTCGGCATTGAAGTGCCCAAGCGCGCGCAGCTCATCCGGGTGCTGTATTCGGAAATCGGGCGGCTTCTGTCGCACCTTTTGAACGTCACCACCTTCGCCATGGACGTCGGCGCGTTGACCCCGCCGCTCTGGGGCTTCGAGGCCCGCGAAAAGCTCATGGTCTTCTATGAGCGCGCCTCGGGCAGCCGCATGCATGCGGCCTATTTCCGGCCGGGTGGCGTGCATCAGGACCTGCCGAAGAAGCTGGTCGAGGATATCGGCGTTTTCTGCGCGGATTTTCCGAGCCTCCTGGACGACCTGGATGCGCTCGTGACCGGCAACCGCATCTTCAAGCAGCGCACCGTCGATATCGGTGTTGTCTCGCTGCAGGACGCCATGGCCTGGGGCTTTTCGGGCGTAATGGTGCGCGGGTCCGGCGCCGCCTGGGATCTGCGCCGCGCCCAGCCCTATGAGTGTTATTCCGAACTCGATTTCGACATTCCGGTCGGCAAGCACGGCGACTGCTACGACCGCTATGTGGTTCGCATGGAAGAGATGCGGCAGTCGAACAAGATCATGAAGCAGTGCGTGGAGCGCCTGCTGAAGGAAGAGGGCCCGGCCCACTCCCTCGACCATAAGGTCACGCCGCCCAAGCGGGGCGAGATGAAGCGCTCGATGGAAGCGCTGATCCACCATTTCAAGCTCTATACCGAAGGCTATCACGTGCCGGCGGGCGACGTGTACGCCGCGGTGGAAGCGCCGAAAGGCGAGTTCGGCGTTTATCTGGTCGCCGACGGCACCAACAAGCCCTATCGCTGCAAGATCCGCGCGCCCGGCTTCGCCCATCTCCAGGCGATGGACTTCCTCTGCCGCGGCTACATGCTGGCGGACGTTTCCGCGATCCTCGGCTCCCTCGATATCGTGTTCGGGGAGGTGGATCGGTGAAGGCTCTCCTGACGGCCTCTGCGCTTCTGCCGCTGGCTTGCGGCGCCGGTGAGGCTGCCGATTACGGCCGCGCACCCACGACGCTTGATGTCGTGGTTCCGCTTGGCGCACCGGCCGAGCCGCCGCGGGCGATGGTCGTGCAGAAGCTCACC
>JASBUY010000347.1 GCA_030147645.1 Aquabacter sp.
CGGCATGAAGGACTCCAAGGTCATCGTCGCCATCAACAAGGATGAAGAGGCGCCCATTTTCCAGGTTGCCGATTACGGCCTGGTGGGCGATCTGTTCTCCCTGGTGCCGGAATTGAAGGCCGAGGTCGCCAAGGTCAAAGGATGAGGGCTTAAGCCCTCATCCCGCACACGACCCAACCAGGGAAAGACGACAGCATCATGCCGCTCGAGATCCAGAAGGTCGGGGTCATCGGCGCCGGGCAGATGGGCAACGGCATCGCGCATGTCTGCGCCCTGGCCGGCTATGACGTGGTGCTGAGCGACCAGAGCGAGGATCGGATCCGGTCCGGCCTCGCCACCATCAATGGCAACATGGCCAAGCAGGTTGCGCGCGGAACGGTGAGCGAGGAGGACCGCCAGACGGCGCTCGCGCGCATCGTTCCCGCCCCCGGCATGGACCTGCTGAACGATTGCGACCTCGTCATCGAATCCGCCACCGAGCGGGAAGAGGTGAAGCGCAAAATCTTCACCGACATTTGCAAGGTTGTGCGGCCCGACACGCTGCTGGCCAGCAACACGTCCTCCATCTCCATCACGCGCCTTGCGGCGGCCACGGACCGGCCGGAGCGGTTCATCGGCATTCATTTCATGAATCCCGTGCCGCTGATGGAACTGGTGGAACTGGTGCGCGGCATCGCCACGGACGACGAGACCTTCGAAGCGTCCAAGGCCTTCGTCACGCGTCTCCACAAGACCTATGCGGTGGCGGAGGATTTCCCCGCCTTCATCGTCAACCGCATCCTGCTGCCCATGATCAACGAGGCGATCTACACCCTTTATGAGGGCGTCGGCTCGGTGGATGCCATCGACCGGGCCATGAAGCTCGGCGCCAACCACCCCATGGGCCCGCTGCAACTGGCGGATTTCATCGGCCTCGACACCTGCCTTGCCATCATGCAGGTGCTGCACGAAGGCCTCGCGGATTCCAAATATCGCCCCTGCCCGCTGCTGGTGAAATATGTCGAGGCCGGCTGGCTCGGCCGGAAGACGCAGCGCGGTTTCTACGATTATCGGGGCGAGAAGCCGGTTCCGACGCGCTGAGGCCTGCGCCCTCCTCTTGGTGAAGAGGGCGCCGTTGGGTCAGAAGCCGACGAAGGCGACAGAGGTGTGATGCACCTGCGGCGGCGCGGCGAACGTGCCGCCAACCAGGCCGCGCCATTCCTGGAAATCGGCCGAATTGCGGAAATGGACCATGTGGTCCTCCACCGTCTCCCAGGTGACGATCAGCGTATAGGCGGACGGCGTCTCGATGGAGCGCTCGACGCGCATGCCGTGGCACCCCTTGGCGCGCTGGAACAGCGGCACCGCCTTGCGGGCGCCGGCTTCGAAGGCTGCTTCCTCCCCCTCCTTGATGGTGAGCTGGGCAATCTCGTAAATCATCCAATCCTCCCTGCGCGGCATTCCGGTTCCGCCGGTCCCGCCGCTTGTCCTTGGCAAACCGCCCGTCGCCATTGCCGACGGGCGGGCGAACCATAGCGGGGAAAGAGCCGGGCCGAAACGCGCGCCGAGTGCACCCGGGAATTTCCACTTCAAGCGGGCGCGGGGTGGTGGAACCCCTTGCCAATGGGCGCTGCCGCTCGCTAAAGGCGGGGACCTCTCATGTCGTGATCGGAGCGCCAGATGGCCCATTGGCTCTACAAGTCCGAGCCGTTCAAATGGTCCTGGGACCAGCAGGTGGCCGCCGGCGCGAAGGGCACCCATTGGGACGGCGTGCGCAACCATTCCGCCAAGCTGAACCTGTTGGCCATGAAAGTGGGCGAGCAGGGCTTCTTCTACCATTCCAATGAGGGGAAGGAGATTGTCGGCATCGTGGAAGTGATCCGCGAGGCCTATCCCGACCCTTCCGACCCCACCGGAAAGTTCGTGATGGTGGATCTGAAAGCCGTCCGTCCGCTGAAGACGCCGGTCTCGCTGGAGACGATCAAGGGCGATCCCCGGCTCGCGGACATGGCGCTGGTGAAGTTGTCCCGCCTTTCGGTTCAGCCGGTGACGGACGCCGAGTGGGATATGATCCTCGCTTATGGCGCCATGTAGTGGCGCTTGATCCCGAGATTTTCGTGCGAGCGGAGACGGTGCTGCGCGCCGTCCCGCTGGTGCCGGACATCGCCCTGCATCTGGCGGACGAGGCGGTTCCCCTCTGGCATCGTACCGAGGAGGAATTGGGAGAGATGGGCCTGCCCCCACCCTTCTGGGCCTTTGCCTGGGCGGGCGGGCAGGCGCTGTCGCGCTATATTCTCGACCATGCGGACTGCGTGCGCGGGCGATCGGTGCTGGATTTCGCGGCGGGCTCGGGCCTCGTGGGCATCGCCGCCGCCAAGGCGGGGGCGCGCGCGGTGGAATGTGTCGATATCGACCGTTTCGCGGGCGCCGCCATCCGATTGAATGCCGCTGCAAATGGAGTTGAGGTTCGTGTCCGCCTGGAGGATCTGGTGGGACGCGACGAAGGCTGGGATGTGATCCTTGCCGGCGACATCTGCTATGAGCGCGACCTCGCCGAGCGCGTCTTCGATTGGCTCCTGGCGCTGCGGGCGCGGGGAGCCGAGATTCTGATCGGCGATCCCGGCCGCTCCTATCTGCCCCGCGCGCGGCTGGAGCAGCTTGCCGAATATCACGTGCCGGTGACGCGAGACCTCGAAGACATGGAAATCAAGCGCACCTGCGTCTGGCGCCCGCGCGGCTGAGGCGGGAACTCCGGGCACCCTGCGGCCGTTTGCTGGGGGACGAGATCGGAGGACCACCCATGAACATCGAGGACGTCTGGGCGCAGATGGAGCGCAACCCCACCTGCATGCTGGTGGATATGGATGGGGGCCGTCTGCGCGCCCGCCCCATGATGGCGGTGCCACGCGCGGACGAGGACGCCGTCTGGTTTGTGACCGACATCAAGTCGGCAAAGGATGACGAAATCCGCCAGAATCCTATGGTCTGCCTCGCTTTTTCGGACTCGAGCCCGGGCACGCACCTCTCCGTGTCAGGCACGGCCGAGGTGGTGCGCGATACGGCGAAGCTGCGGGACCTCTGGTCGCCCTCCATGGAAGCCTATTTCCCGGATGGGCCGGATGACCCTTCCGCCATCCTCCTGAAGGTCACGCCTTCGGAAGCTGAGCTTTGGGAGGTGGACAACGCCCTCTCGCGCAACTTCAAGATGGCCAAGGCGCTGATCATGCAGGAGCGACCGGACCTCGACGACCACGCGAAATTCAAGATGTGACATCAAGCGGGGCGCCTCGGCGCCCCGCTGCCTATCTCGCCCGCGGCGCAGTGAGTGCGCCGCCGATTCCGGCCGAAACCCAACCGGCGATCATCAGCGTGCCGCCGAAAGGCGCCGTCCCCCACAAAAGCTTGATTCCCATCAAGGCGCGCAGCGCAAGGTCGCCGGAAAACAGCAGCGTACCCATCGCCATCGTGCTCGCGCCCACAAGCAACAGGACCGCGCCGCGCGTGGCGAGCAGACCCGCAGCGGAGAGCGCGGCGATGGCGGCGGCGTGGATGAGCAGAAACTGTGCGGCGGTGGCGAGGTTTGCGCCACCCGCCAGATGCGCCGCCATGGCGGACGCGGCGACGCCGCTCGCGCCGAACAGCCCTGCCACCAACATCAGCACCCGAAACCAGGTCGTCATGGCCAGTCTTCCCTTCGCTGTCCCTGTCTATAGGCAGGCCTGGCCGCAGGGGACAGTCACGCGCCTGACGCGATGGGTGCGGCAAGAAGACCGCGATGCGACCCAAGGGTGTTCGCCCAAAGTCGCGTGGCCGGCGGCTTGTGGAGGTGAAACCGCCTCCCCATAATCCGATCAACCAAGGGCGGTGCGTGCGCGCGAAAACCGCTCACGCAAGGAGGGAACGAGCCATGTCCGACAAAATCTACGACGTTCCGGCCGG
>JASBUY010000348.1 GCA_030147645.1 Aquabacter sp.
CGCGAGCGCCGGTCCGACGTGACCGAGGATGACGGCACCGGCCGCATGGTGCCGGTGAAGCGCTGGCGCGAGACCCTGCCCAACGGCGTCTCCTACGAGACCCTCGATCTCGTGGACAACGGCTTCTACGACAACACCCAGGTCTATGATGTGCCGGCCGGCCATTATTTCATGATGGGCGACAACAGGGATCGCTCCGCGGATTCGCGCGACGATTCGGTGGTCGGCTACGTTCCTCTCGAGAATTTCGTCGGCAAGGCGCAGATCATCTTCTTCTCCATCGATGAGCACGCCGCTGCCTGGCAGGTCTGGACCTGGCCCTGGACGGTCCGCTGGTCGCGCATCTTCACGTTGGTCCGATGAGCCAAGAGGCGGACGACCTGGAGGGGCTGGAGGCGCGGATCGGGCATAGCTTCGCCGACCGCGCGCTCATCGACCTCGCGCTCACCCATATCAGCGCGGTGAAGGGCGAGGCGCCGCGCCTGCGCTCCTATCAGCGCCTGGAATTTCTCGGCGACCACGTGCTGGGCTCCATCGTGTCCCACATGCTGTTCGACGCCTTCCCGCAGGCGGAGGAGGGGGAACTCTCCCGCCGCCTCGCCGATCTCGTGCGCGAGGAGGCCTGTGCCGAGGTGGCGCAGGATATGGGCGTCGCGGGCTTCATAAGGCTCGGTCCGGGCGAAGCGCAGGCGGGCGCCCGCAAGCGCCGGACGATCCTCGCGGACATCGCGGAATCGGTGGTGGCGGCGGTCTATATCGACGGCGGCTATGAGGCGGCGCGGGCCCTGGTGGACCGGTTCTGGCGCGCGCGCCTGGAGGCGCCCAAGCGCCCCCTGCGCGACCCCAAGACCGTGCTCCAGGAATGGGCGCAGGCGCGGGGCCTTCCGCCGCCGAGCTATCGCGAAGTCTCCCGCAGCGGCCCCGACCATGCCCCGCGTTTCGTGGTGGCGGTCGAACTTCCCGGCCTAGAAGGCTCGGAGGCGTTGGGAAATTCCAAGCAGGATGCGCAGAAGGCGGCGGCCGCCGCCTTCCTCGCCCGTGAGGGCGTATCGGACGGGAGCGAGGCATGAGCACGCAAGAGGGGCGCAAGCCCTCGGACGAGGACCCCGAAGCGACCGTGCCTGAGCCGCAGGACGCCATCGCCGAACCGGACCTTGAGGACGAAGCGGACGAAGAGTTCGACGCCGACTTCGAAGACGAGGACGATTTCGAGGACGAGGGCGACGCCCCCGTGGCGCAGGCTCTGCGTCCCGCCGCGCCGGAAGGCCCGACGCGCTGTGGCTTCGTCGCCCTGCTGGGTGCGCCCAATGCGGGCAAGTCCACGCTGACCAATGCGCTGGTCGGGACGAAAGTCTCCATCGTGTCCCACAAGGTGCAGACCACCCGCGCCATCGTGCGCGGGATCATGCTGGACGGCTCGGCCCAGGTGGTCCTGGTGGATACCCCCGGCATCTTCTCGCCGCGCCGGCGGCTGGAGCGGGCCATGGTGTCCACCGCCTGGACCAGTGCCTCGGACGCGGATCTCGTCGCGCTTCTGGTGGATGCCAAGCGCGGCCTCGATCCGGACGTGGAGGCGCTGCTGGCGCCGCTCTCGCAGGTGAAGCGCCCGCGCGCCCTGATCCTCAACAAGATCGACCTGATCCGCCGCGACACCTTGCTGGCGCTCACCGCCCAGATCACCGAGCGCCTTTCCTTCGAGCAGGTCTTCATGATCTCAGCCATGACCGGCGACGGCGTGGACGACCTGAAGGGCTGGTTCGCCAACAACATGCCCGACGGTCCCTGGCTCTATCCGGAAGACCAGATCACCGATGCGCCCATGCGCATGCTTGCGGCCGAGGTCACGCGCGAAAAGCTCTTCCTGCGCCTCCACGACGAGCTTCCCTATCGCTCGACGGTCGAGACCGATTCCTGGAAGGAATTGCGCGACGGTTCGGTGCGCATCGAGCAGACGATTTTCGTGGAGCGGGAGAGCCAGCGGAAGATCGTGCTGGGCAAAAGCGGGGCGACCATCAAGGCCATTTCGTCCGAGGCGCGGGCTGAGATTGCGGAGATTACCGAGCAGAAGGTGCATCTCTTTCTGTTCGTGAAGGTTCGAGAGAATTGGGCCGATGATCCCGAGCGCTATCGCGAAATGGGCCTGGAGTTTCCCAAGGGAGAGTGAGACCGCGTGGACTGGACCGACGAGGGCCTCGTTACGGGCGTCCGCCGGCATGGCGAGGCCAGCGGCATCGTCGAACTCCTGACCGCGCACCACGGGCGGCATCTCGGTTTGGTGCGGGGGGCCTATTCGCGGCGCCTCGCGCCGGTGCTCCAAGTGGGAAATACGGTTCACGTCACGTGGCGGGCGCGGCTTGGCGACCAGCTTGGCGCCTATCGGATTGAGCCCATGACGCTGCGCGCCGAAGCGCTGATGCGCACGGCGCATTCAGCCTTCGGCGTCAGCCATATGGCGCAACTCATCCGACTGTTGCCCGAGCGCGACGCCCATCCGAGCCTGTTCATCGTGTGCGAGACCATCCTTGATACGTTCGACGATGCCCCCAGCGCCGCTATTCTGATGGCGCGGCTCGAACTGGCCATGCTGGCGGAACTCGGATTTGGCCTTGATCTCGTCCGGTGCGCGGCCACCGGCACGCGCGACGACCTGATCTATGTATCGCCCCGGACGGGGCGTGCGGTGAGCGCTGCGGCTGGGCAGGAATATGCCGACCGGCTTCTTCCTTTGCCGAGCTTTCTGATGGCGAACCAGATCCGGCCAACCATGGGCGAGATTGCCGACGCGTTTCGGCTCACCGGCCATTTTCTCTCGAGAAACGTCATGGAACCGCGCGGACTCTCCTTGTCGGACGCCCGCGCGGGTTTCCTCTCGGCGGTGGCACGCTGGCATGAGGACCATGATCCTCGCCCCTAGATAACTTGGAGACTGATTCACCGATCAGATTGATTCAATCTGATCGGATCAGGCTCTAGAGCACGTTCCGATCTGATTGCATCGCAATCAGATCGGTAAAACGTTCTCTATCAGTAATTTGGAGACTGATTCACCGATCAGATTGGTCCAATCTGATCGGATCAGGCTCTAAGCCAGAACGTGTCTGTTCGGCGTGGCCTCAGTAATAACGCGGGCCGGGAGGGGGGCCACCGCCCCAGCCATAGCGCGGGCCAGGAGGCGGGCCGCCGTAACGCGGACCGGGGCCGCCACGCCACGGCGCAGCTTGATAGCCGGGTCCACGCGGCGGACCTCCAACCCAGACGTTGCGGCAATTCACGACGCGCACCGGGCCGCGCCACACCGGGCGGCACACCTGCCGCCAGCGCACATCCTCGATCAGTCCCGACACGGTTCCAGCAGGGGCGGGATTCATGGGGTTGAGCGGCGCAGCACCCGCGCCGCTCGCGAAAGTTGTCAGGCCAAGAGCGGCAGCACCGCATGCAGCAAGGACAAGTCGTTTCATATCGTCTCCTCCTCGGGAGCGGGAACAGACAGTCATCCATCCCGTATCGAAAGGTGAAACGCTCGAATGTCAGGGTTGTGTTCCCGTTGGCGGGCGAGGATGAAATTAAATTAACATGCCGATGGTTATTCGTCTCATAAAATGAACGAACATTCATTTCACTAAACGAATTGGGCGACTTTGTTCATTGTGCGGGCGGCGAGGCGGCGCGATCACGGCAGCTTGAAGTCGAAGTCGGGCGCGCCCGCCCAACCTGAGCGATGACGCTCTCAGCCTTGTGCGGAAAGGGCCGGCGCGCTAGTTCGGTGATATGGCTTCCCGCACGACTCCGCCCGGGGATGGCGCCATCGAGCCGGTCGAACTGAAGACCGCGCTGGAAGAGCGCTACCTCGCCTATGCCCTCTCCACCATCATGCACCGGGCGCTGCCCGATGCGCGCGATGGCCTCAAGCCCGTGCATCGGCGCATCCTGCATGCCATGCGCCAATTGCGTCTCGACCCGAGCCAAGGGTTCAAGAAGTGCGCGCGCGTTGTGGGCGATGTCATCGGTAAGTTCCATCCCCATGGCGACCAAGCGGTCTATGACGCGCTGGTGCGTCTCGCCCAGGACTTCGCCCAGCGCTACCCGCTGGTGGACGGGCAGGGAAATTTTGGAAATGTGGACGGCGATAATGCCGCCGCCATGCGCTATACCGAGGCGCGTCTGACCGATACCGCCATGCTGCTGCTGGACGGGATCGATGAGGACGCGGTGGATTTCCGCCCGACCTATGACGGCTCGGAGGACGAGCCCAGTGTCCTGCCGGCGGCCTTCCCCAATCTGCTCGCCAACGGCTCGCAGGGCATCGCGGTCGGAATGGCGACCTCCATCCCGCCGCACAATGCGGCGGAGCTGCTGGACGCCGCGTTGCACCTCATCGAGCATCCTGCCGCGCCGGCCTCCGACCTGCTGCAATTCGTGCCCGGTCCGGATTTCCCCACGGGTGGCATCCTCGTGGACGATCCCGTGGGCATTGCCGAAGCCTATGCGACGGGGCGCGGTTCGTTCCGCGTGCGCGCGCGGTGGCATCGGGAAGAGGGGGGACGCGGCACTTATCTCGTCGTAGTGACGGAAATTCCCTATGGCGTGCCGAAATCGCGCCTCGTGGAGAAGATCGCCGAGCTCCTCACCGACAAGAAGCTGCCGCTGCTCGCCGACGTGCGCGACGAAAGTGCTGAGGACATCCGCCTGGTTCTGGAGCCGCGCGCCCGCACGGTGGACCCCGAAGTGCTCATGGAGAGCCTCTTCAAGCTCACCGAGCTTGAGGCGCGGGTGCCGCTCAACATGAATGTGCTGGTGCGGGGCCAGATCCCCAAGGTGCTCTCGCTGGCGGATGCCTTGCGCGAATGGCTCGCGCATCGCCGCGATGTGCTGCTGCGCCGCTCGCGCCATCGCCTCGCGGAGATCGCCCGGCGGCTGGAAATCCTGGCCGGCTATCTCATCGCCTATCTCAATCTCGATGAGGTGATTCGCATCATCCGCGAGGAGGACGAGCCCAAGGCGGTCTTGATGGCCACCTTCTCGCTCACGGACACGCAGGCTGAAGCCATCCTCAATATGCGTCTGCGCTCTCTGCGGCGCCTGGAAGAGATGGAAATCCGCAAGGAGCATGACGCGCTCTCCAAGGAGCAGGATCAGCTCAACAAGCTCGTTGGGTCGGAGGCGTCGCAATGGCGGGCCATCTCCAAGGAGATCAAGGAGACCCGCAAGCTCTATGGCCCCGAGACCGAGATCGGCCGGCGCCGCACGACCTTCGCCGTGGCCCCGGACATCCACGAGGATGCCTTCACCGAAGCCCTGGTGGAGCGCGAGCCCATCACGGTGGTCGTGTCCCTCAAAGGCTGGATCCGCGCCCTCAAGGGCCATGTTCAGGATCTTTCCGGCCTTCAATTCAAGGCCGACGACAGTCTCGCCCATGCCTTCTTCGCGGAAACCACGTCGCGCATCATGGTCTTCGCCTCCAATGGCCGCTTCTATACGCTTGATGCGTCCAAGCTGCCCGGCGGACGTGGACATGGCGAGCCGCTTCGACTCATGATCGAGGTGGAGCAGGACGCGGAGATCGCGCGCGTCTTCGTCCATTCCCCGGGCGGCAAGCTGCTGGTGGCATCGCGCGAGGGGCGCGGCTTTGTGGTGGCCGAAGAGGATTGCATCGCCAATACGCGCAAGGGCAAGCAGGTGCTGACCGTGGACGCCACGGACAAGGCGCATTCTGCCGTCCCTGCCAATGGCGATACGGTCGCGGTGATTGGCGACAACCGCAAGCTTCTCCTCTTCCCGCTCAACCAAGTGCCGGAAATGGCGCGCGGCCGCGGGGTGCGCTTGCAGCGCTATCGCGAGGGTGGCCTGTCGGACCTCAAGGTGTTCCTGCGGGCGGACGGCCTCACTTGGGAGGATTCCTCGGGGCGCACCTGGACCGTCACCGAACTGCTGGACTGGCAGGGCGAGCGCGCCTCCTCCGGCCGTCTCCCGCCGAAGGGCTTTCCGCGTAGCAACAAATTCCGATAGGGGTCTAGATGGACGCGGGGGCGCGGGACAAAGTCTTTGAGGTCAGCGCCCGTGAGGCGAGGGGGCAGATCCTCGGCCATCTGGCGAGCCTGTCCGTGCGGCGTGAGGTCGTTCTGGTTCTGCTCGCCTGCGTGGTGGGAGTGCTCGCCGGGTCCGGCGCCACCCTCATGAGCCTCTCGGCCCATTGGCTCCATGCTCACCTCTTCTCGACCGGGCCGGGCGGCTATCTCAGCGCGACGCCCGGCCTGACCTCCACTTACATGTATTTCATGCCGGCCATCGGCGGGCTGCTGATCGGCCTCTATACGCTCGTGGTGAAGCGGCTGCGGCCCGCGCCCGTGGTCGATCCCATCGAGGCCAATGCCCTGGAGGGCGGGAAGATGTCCCTCCTCGACAGCGTGATCTTGTCCAGCCAGACCGTGCTCGGCAACGGATTCGGCGCCTCCGTGGGCATGGAGGCGGGCTATACCCAATGGGGCTCGGGCATCGCCTCCGCCATCGGCCAGAAGCTGGATCTGCGGCGCAGCGATATGCGCGTTCTGGTGGGCTGCGGCGCGGCTGGCGGTATCGCCGCCGCGTTCCACGCGCCGCTCGCGGGCGCCTTCTACGCCTTTGAGCTTATCATCGGCGTCTATGCCATTCCCCATGTGGCGCCCGTCATGGCGGCGGCGATCCTGGGCTATCTCTCCGCTCAGATGCTGGGGGTGGTGGGCACACCCATCATCATCCCCCATGTCCCGGACGTGCTGCCCTCCGATTATCTGCTGTTCCTGCTGCTGGGGTTCGTCGGCGCCGCTGTGGCGATCGGCATCATGCGGCTCATGACGCTCGTGGAGCAGGGCTTTTCCCACAGCGGGCTGCCGGCGCCGCTGCGTCCGGTGGTGGGCGGTCTCGCGGTGGGCGCGCTGGCGCTCGTCTCGCCCCAGGTGTTGGCCAGCGGCGAATCGGCGATTCATATCCAGGTGGGATCCGCGATCACGTTGTCGGTCGCGGTGATACTCGTCCTGAAGACCCTGGCCGCCGCCTGTTCGCTGGGCTCCGGTTTCCGGGGCGGCCTGTTCTCGGCCGCTTTGTTTCTCGGCAGCATGATGGGCAAGCTCTTCGCCGGGGTCGTGCTACTGGTGGCGCCCTTTGTCCATGTGGACCCGGTGGTCGCGGCGGTGGTGGGCATGGCCGCGCTTGCGGTCGGCATCGTCGGCGGGCCGGCGACCATGACCTTCCTCGTGCTCGAAGCCACCAGCAATCTCGCCATCACCGGCCTGGTGCTGGTGGCGGCCATCGCCTGTTCGCTGTCGGTGCGCCTGTGCTTCGGCTATTCCTTCTCAACTTGGCGCATGCATTTGCGGGGCGAGAGCATTCGCGGCGCGCATGATGTGGGCGTGCTGCGCGAACTCACCGTCGCGCGCCTGATGCAGCCGGACCCACTCGTCTTCCCCGCCACGGGGCGCATCGGCGATCTTCGGGCGCTGGCGCGCGACCCGTCCGCGCGCGTGGTCGTGCTCGTGGACGAGGCCGGCGTCTATGCGGGCATTGTGCGCCTGCTGATGATTCTCGGCGCTGACGAAAGCGCGCCCGCATCCGACCTCGCCCTCTGCCGCGACCGGTCGGTTCAGCCCGCCATGGCTGTGCAGGACGCCCTGAGGCAGTTTTCCGGGAGCCAGACGCCGGTGCTCGCCGTCACCGACGGCACGGCGCAGAACCGGCCCGTCGGCCTATTCGAGGAGGCCCATGCTTTGCTGGCCTATGCCCAGGCCTTGGAACTGCAGCGCCGCACCCTGTTCGGGGAAGACCCGGCGACGTGATCGCGTCCCGCCTTAGAGCACGTTCCGATCTGATTGCACCGCAATCAGATTGGTAAAACGTTCTCTATCAATAGTTTAGAGACTGATTCACCGATCAGGTTGATTCAACCTTATCGGACAGGCTCTAGGCGCCGTGGAGGCTCAGAACCAGCGCGCTGATGCCGATCCACATGATCTGCATGCCGATGCACAGCAGGATGAAAGCGAACAGGCGCACCAGGATATTGGTGCCGTTCGGGCCGAGCACGCGCTCGATGTCGCCGGCATAGCGATAGGCGACATAGATGGTCGCGG
>JASBUY010000349.1 GCA_030147645.1 Aquabacter sp.
ATTGGGGAGGTGATCCCCGGCGCGGGAACGGCGGGCGACACCTTCCTCCAGCTTCAGTTTCCCATCCATAGCGGCCGGATCGCCGGCCTGCCGGGACGCATCCTCATCGCTGCAATGGGGCTTGTGGTGGCCGGCCTGTCGATGACCGGCGTCGCCATCTGGTGGATCAAGCGCAAGGCGCGTCGAAAGCGGCGGGGCGGATAGTCCCGGACGCAGTCGGCCGGCGCTGGAGCACCCGCCACAGCCGAGGCGGCAGCATAGAGGTTCGTTTGGCGGCGAAAAGGTTCCATTTCGCGCGTAAAATTTTCGCTTTTTGCGCACTATGAAACTTATGTGAAATATGTTGTCATGGAGGCAATGATCGGCGGACCTCCCGGCTGAGCGCGTGGAGGACCCGGCGGCTCGAAAGGGATGAGACGTGCAACACGCTCCGCAGGATCGCCCATACGATCTCCTCGTGGCCGGCGGCGGCATCAATGGCGCGGGCATCGCGCGCGATGCGGCCGGGCGCGGCCTGTCCGTCTTGCTGGTGGAGCAGGACGACCTCGCGGCCCACACCTCCTCCTGGTCCACCAAGCTGATCCATGGCGGGCTGCGCTATCTCGAATATTACGAGTTCCGCCTGGTGCGCGAGGCGCTCATGGAGCGCGAGCGCCTGCTGGCCGCCGCGCCGCACATCATTCGCCCGCTGCGCTTCGTCCTGCCGCACGACGTCTCGGTGCGCCCGGCCTGGATGGTGCGCATGGGATTGTTTCTCTATGACCATCTGGCGCGCCGAAAGCGCCTTGAAGGCAGCGTCCGCCTCGATCTGACCAAGGACCCGCGCGGCGCGCCGCTGAAGCCGCTGACGCGCGTGGGCTTTGCCTATTCCGACTGCGCGGTGGACGATTCCCGCCTCGTGGTGCTGAACGCCATGGATGCGCGCGAGCGCGGGGCGCAGATCCGGGTCGGCACCAAGCTGGAGAGCGCGCGGCGCGAAGGCGGACTCTGGAAGGCCGCGCTTCAAGGACCGGACGGCGCGCGCAGCGATGTCTCCGCGCGCATCCTCGTCAATGCCGCAGGTCCCTGGGTCGCGGACGTGCTGAACCATCGCCTCGGGCTGAACACTTCAAAGGGCGTGCGGCTGGTCAAGGGCAGCCACATCGTGGTGCCCCGCCTCTATGAGGGCGACCAGGCCTATATCCTGCAAAACCCCGACCGGCGCATCGTCTTCGCCATCCCCTACCAGGACGATTTGACCCTGGTCGGCACGACCGACGTGCCCTATGAGGGCGCGCCCCACGACGTGGAAATCTCCGGCGAGGAGACCGACTACCTCATCGCCTCCATGAACCATTGGTTCCGCCGCGAAATCACCCGCGCGGACATCGTCTGGACCTATTCCGGCGTGCGGCCATTGTTCGACGACGGCTCCATCAATGCCTCCGCCGTCACCCGCGACTATGTGTTCGACATCGACACCGCCAACGGGTCGGGCGCGCCGCTGCTCTCGGTGTTCGGCGGCAAGCTCACCACCTATCGCAAGCTCGCAGAGCATGTGATGGCCGATCTTTCGCCCTTCCTCCCCGGCCTCAAGGCGCCCTGGACCGCCACCGCCGTCCTGCCGGGCGGCGATCTGCCGGGCGGCGATGTGGGGCGCTATGCGGACGAGCTTGTGAAGGCCAAGCCCTTCCTGGGTCGGGATCGGGCGCTGCGGCTCGCGCACGCCTATGGCACGCGCGCCACGCGCTTTCTCGATGCGGCGCGCAGTGAAGCGGACCTCGGGCGCGATTTCGGGGCGGGCCTCACCGAAGCCGAACTCACCTATTTGAAAACCGAGGAATGGGCGCGCACCGGCGCCGACGTGCTGTGGCGGCGCAGCAAGCTCGGCCTGAAGGTGCCCGCTGCCGCCGAGGCCATCGACGCCTTCCTCGCCGGCTGACGTTTCTCGCCGCTTTCAGAAGAAAAAATCTAAGGGAGGAATTTCCATGTCGAAATATGTGGGTGCCATCGACCAGGGCACCACCAGCTCGCGCTTTATCCTTTTCGATCGCAAGGGCCAGATCGTCAGCGTCGCGCAGAAGGAACATGAGCAGATCTACCCGCGCGCCGGATGGGTGGAGCATGATGCCAAGGAAATCTGGGCCAATACCCGCTCGGTCATTTCCCTCGCGCTCGACAAGAAGGGCCTGACCCCGGCGGACCTAGCCGCCGTGGGCGTGACCAACCAGCGCGAGACCGCGCTCTTGTGGGACAAGCGCACGGGAGAGCCGCTCTATAACGCCATCGTCTGGCAGGACACCCGCACCGACCAGCTTGTCGGGCGCTATGCCGCAGAGGGCGGCCAGGACCGCCTGCGCGCCAAGACGGGCCTGCCGCTCGCCACCTATTTCTCCGGCCTCAAGCTGCACTGGATTCTCGCCAACGTGCCCGGCGCGCGCGAGAAGGCGGAGGCGGGCGACGCCCTGTTCGGCAATATCGACACTTGGCTGCTTTGGAACCTCACCGGCGGCGTGAACGGCGGAATCCATATCACCGACGTCACCAATGCCTCGCGCACCCAGATGATGGATCTGGAGACGCTGGATTGGGACGAAGGCATCCTTAAGCTGTTCGAAGTGCCGCGCGCCTGCCTGCCGCGCATCGTCTCCTCCTCGGAAGCCTATGGCAGCGCCGTCGCCCCGCTCGAGGGGGTGACGCTCTCGGGCATCCTGGGAGACCAGCAGGCGGCCCTGTTCGGGCAGGCCTGCCTCCAGCCGGGGGAAGCGAAGAACACCTACGGCACCGGCAATTTCATGCTCATGAACACGGGGGAGAAGCCGTTCCACTCCACGTTCGGCCTCGTCACCACGGTCGGCTACAAGCTGGGGGACGCAAAGCCCGTCTATGCGCTGGAAGGCTCCATCGCCATCACCGGCGCGCTGGTGCAATGGCTGCGGGACAATCTCGGGATCATCGAAACGTCCGGCGATATCGAGACGCTCGCCCGCAAGGTCGCGGACAATGGCGATGTCTATTTCGTGCCGGCCTTTTCCGGCCTCTATGCCCCCCATTGGCAGGAGCATGCGCGCGGCGTGATCTGCGGGCTCACCCGCTTTGCCAACAAGGGCCATATCGCCCGCGCCGCGCTGGAGGCCACCGCCTACCAGACGCGCGAAGTGCTAGATGCGATGGTGAAGGATTCCAAGGTCAATATCCGCGAGTTGCGCACCGATGGCGGCATGGTGGTCAACGAATTGCTGATGCAGTTCCAGGCCGACATTCTCGACGTGCCCGTGGTGCGCCCCAAGGTGATCGAGACCACGGCGCTCGGCGCGGCCTATGCCGCAGGTTTGGCCGTCGGCTATTGGCGCTCCACGTCCGACATCGTGGACAATTGGGGCGTGGACAAGAGGTGGCATCCGCAGATGGACAGCGCGGAGCGCGATCACCTCTACGGCTGCTGGAACAAGGCCGTTCAGCGCTCCTTCGACTGGGCGCGCTGAGGGCGAACGCCGAGCCCTGGGCCGGCGCCGCGCACCGCGCCGGTCCCGTCGGGCGTCACCGACAAGATTTCCATTAGCCCCGCAGGGGAGATTTCTCATGCACACGCCATTCATGGGCGAATTGCTCGGCACGCTCGTTCTCATTGTCCTCGGTGACGGCGTCGTCGCAGGCGTTCTGCTCAACCATTCCAAGGCCCAGAATTCGGGCTGGATCGTCATCACGGCAGGCTGGGCCTTCGCCGTGCTCATGGGCGTCATGACCGCCATCGCGACAGGCAGCGCCGACGCGCACATCAACCCCGCCGTGACCCTGGCGGCCGCGGTGGCGACCGGTGACTATTCGAAAATCGCGGTTTATGTGCCCGCCCAGTTCATCGGCGCCTTCCTCGGCGCGGTAATCGTGTGGCTGCATTATCTGCCCCATTGGGCCAAGACCGAGGACAAGGGTCTGAAGCTCGCCGTCTTCTGCACCGGGCCCGCCATCCGCAACGTGCCGGCCAATCTCGTCAGCGAGATCATCGGCACGGTGGTTCTGGTGTTCGGCGTGGCAGCGATCTTTTCCAAGGCGGTGGCCGGCGCGGGCATTCCCCCGACCCTTGGCCCCTACATGGTGGCCATGCTGGTGTTCGGCATTGGCCTCTCCCTCGGCGGGACCACGGGCTATGCCATCAATCCCGCGCGCGATCTCGGCCCCCGCCTCGCCCATGCGCTGCTGCCCATCGCGGGCAAGGGCGGGTCTGACTTCGCCTATGCGTGGATTCCCGTGGTCGGCCCCCTGGTGGGCGCGGTGATCGCGGCGTTCTGCGTCACCGCCTTCATCTGACCATCGAAGAGATCATCGGGGCGCCTTGGTCTCGATGATCTCGACCCCCGCCTCCGCGCAGACGCGCGCGAGGCCGGGGGAGACCATGCGGTCCGTGACGAACACGTCCACTTGCCGGATGTCGGCGATCCGCACCGGCGCGGCGCGGCCGCATTTCAGATGGTCGCAGACCAGGATGACGCGCCGCGCATTCTCGATGATGGCCTGGCTGACGCGCACCTCCTGATAGTCGAAATCCAGCAAGGCCCCGCTTTCATCAATGGCGGACGCGCCGATGATGGCCTGGTCCACGTTGAACTGGCGGATCAGGTCGATGGCGGAGGCGCCTGTCACCGCGCCGTCGGCATGGCGCACCTCCCCGCCCGCGACGATCACCTTCATCGCCGGATTGGGATAGAGCAGCATGGCGACATGCAGATTGTTGGTGATGACCAGAAGGTCCTTGTGGTCCGCCAGCGCCTTCGCCACTTCCTCGGTGGTGGTGCCGATATTGATGAAGAGCGAGCAATTGTTGGGGATGAGCGCGGCGGCGGCGCGGCCGATGGCGCGCTTCTCCTCGTCCGCAATCAGCCGGCGCGCCGCATAGGCGACATTCTCCACGCTGGACGTCACCACCGCCCCGCCATGGGTGCGGGCGAGCAAGCCCTGTTCGCACAGTTCGTTCAGGTCCTTGCGCACGGTCTGGGGCGTGACGTCGAACGTCTCCGCGAGATCCTCGACGCTCACCCGCCCGCGCGCCCGCGCGAGGCCGATAATCTGATGCTGCCGCTCATTAAGCTCCATGGCGGCACATTGCTCTGCCCGCCGCACGGTTTGCAAGCGCCGCCGCGCGGCCGGGTGTCCGCCGCGTCCAAAGCGACGTCCGCCTCCCTTGACCGCAAGTGCTTCAGCCTCTCGGCGCCGCGCGCTCCGCAGCTTGGGCAGTGACGATTGCGGCATCCAGGAGCTTCAACTCCTTCGCCATCATGTCCACGAAAATCCGAACCGCTTGCGGCAGGGCGCGGCCTTGCATGGTCTGGATTTCGTACCGCCGCTCGGTGCTGGCGCGGGTCTGGAGCGGCACGGCGCGAATGCGGAACCGCGACAGGCGGGAGGCGGCCGTGATGCGCCCCGTCAAAATGATCGCGCCGCCGATCTCGGCGAAGCTCCAGAGGCCGGCCATGTAATTCGTGGTCATGGCCGGTTCGATGGCCACCCCTTCCACGCCGCACAGCGCATCGAACAATTGCCGGGCCGTGGTCTCAGGGCCGGGAAGACCGACGGGAAAGGCGCTAATATCGGCCAGCGTGACAAAAGCGCGGTCCGCAAGCTCATGGTCCGGCGCCATGAGGGCGACCAAAGGCGCGCTTCCGCCGAGTTCCACCCGCACGCCGGCCTCCGGCACGAAGCCGAAGGACAGCCCCACATCCACAGCGCCCTCGCTCACCATCCGCGTGACGGCGCGGGGCGCGGCCACATGCATCTCGAAGGAGATGCCGGGATAGGTCCTGCGAAACACGCCGATCATGCGCGGCACGAAATCCGTCCCGAACCCTTCCGTGCATCCGATGCGCACCGAGCCGCGTTCGAGGCCCTTCAGCCGGCGGATTTCAGTGACCACCTGCTGTTCTTCCAGACGGATGCGCCGCGCGTGCTGCGCGAGAAGCTCGCCGGCGGCGCTCAGGACCAGGCGCCGGGCCCGCCGCTCGAACAGTTGCGTTCCAAGATCGTCTTCCAGATTTGAAATCTGCCGGCTGATGGCGGAGGCGGCGACATTGAGCCGGGCGGATGCCTCGGCGATGGAGCCCACCTGAACCACCTCCAGAAAATAGCGGAGGGCTGCATCATTCACGGGTCTCGCTCCCTTCGCCGGCGCACGATTGCCGTTTCGGCAACGATTGGCACTAATTATTCTAATTGCGAGAAACAAAAAGCTCAATAATCTATCATGCTCAGAGCCTAGGCATCTAAGGTTCAAACAAATAAAAATTCCAGAGAGAGATACAATGAGCGACTTTTCCTCGCGTGTCTCACGCATCTTCACTGCATGCCTGATTGCCTGTGCAGTCCCCACCCTTGCCCATGCGGACAAGAAAAGTAACAGCCTGGTCTATGCATCGGATTCAGAGCCGGAAAATATCAGCCCCTACCACAATAATTTGCGCGAAGGGATCATCGTCGCGCGCCACGCCTTCGATAACCTGATCTTCCGCAACCCGACCACCGGCAAATATGAGCCGCAGCTCGCCACGGACTGGACCTGGGTCGATCCGCAGACGCTCGATCTGACCATTCGAAAGGGCGTGACGTTCCACAATGGCGATCCCCTGACCGCCGATGATGTGGTGTTCACC
>JASBUY010000147.1 GCA_030147645.1 Aquabacter sp.
CCCACTACGGCCCAGCCGATCCAGCGGTCGGCGACGCCCGCTCCCGGTCCGCAGAGCGCGGCGGCCGCGACCAATGGCGCGCGCGGCGGGCTGTTCGGCGGCATGGCCGGATCGCTGCTGACGGGCCTCGCGCTCGGTGGCCTGGTCAGCATGCTGTTCGGCGGCGGCCTCGGCGGCATGGCCGGTGTCCTCGGCCTTCTGCTCCAGGTGGGCCTGATCGCCCTCGTGGTGATGCTTGCGCTTCGCTTCTTCGCGGCGCGGCGCCAGCAGACCCCGGCGGCGGCCGGTGCCGGCATGGGGGGCAACACCTCCCTGTTCGGCGGCCCGTCCGCGCAGGGACCGGGCCGCTCGGCGCTGGGCGGTCTCGGCGGCCTCGGCGGCGGGGGCGCGTCTGCGCCAATGGGTGGCGGGGCTCCGTCCGCGCCGGCCCAGCCGGTCTATCAGGCCGCGCCCAACCGCAAGGTGCGCGATGAGATCGGCATTTCGGGTGAGGATTTCGACACGTTCGAAAAGCGCCTCGCGGCCATCCAGGACGCCTTCTCGCGGGAGGATCGCGAGACTCTCGCCCGTCTCTCCACGGTGGAAGTGTTCAACTTCTTGTCCGAGGAACTGACGGAAAACGAGCAGAAGGGCCTGCGCAACGAGGTCCGCGACGTGAAGCTGCTCCAGGGCGACCTCGCGGAAGCTTGGCGCGAGGGCAATACGGACTATGCGACCGTCGCCATGCGCTACGAGATGCGAGACATGATGCGCGACCGGGCGACCGGCGCGCTGGCCCCGGGCAGCACGGATGCGCCCGAGGCGGTGACGGAAGTGTGGACCTTCACCCGCCCGCGCGGCGGGGAATGGGTTCTTTCCGCCATCCAGGACACCTGATCTCAGGTCGTTTCCCGACACCCGAGGCGGGTCACCGACCTTCCGACCCGTCACCTCGCCCGGCGCGCCAGCGCCGGGCTTTTTCATGCGGGCCGCGGGCACGTGCGCCGCGGCAGCCGGCTTTCACATTGGGATGGCTGCGGCAATCCGCCTCAGTCTCGGGGAGTGGGCCTCGCGCGTTCGTCGGCCTAGTTAGGCAACAGCTTTCCGGGCCCCTCTGGCGCGACCATTTTGTTGGCGCGTGATGTCGGACTGCTCCGACAATTTTTTTGCCGGCGAGGGTCCCATGAATGCATTTCCGGACACGTCCGCTTTTCCGTCCAATGCACCACGCCGCGCCCTGTTCGCGGTGAACGGGAAGGCGCGCCAGGGCGACGGATGCGTCGCGGAGGTTCGGAGCGCCCTGGAGGATGGCGGCATCGAGCTGCTCGATGTGAAGCTCCAGGCCGGCGAAAGCCTCTCGGACCTGATCCGCGCGCGCGCCGGCACCTGCGACCTCGCCATTATCGGCGGCGGGGACGGCACGCTGAACGGCGCCGCGCAGGGCCTGTTCGACACCGGGCTTCCGCTAGGCGTCATCCCCCTCGGCACCGCCAATGACTTCGCCCGTACCTTGGGCATTCCCGCCGACCCGCTCGCTGCGGCGCGCCTGATCGTGGAGGGCGAACCGCGCTTGGTGGATCTCGGCATGGTCAATGGCCACGCCTTCCTGAATGTCGCCTCCATCGGCTTTTCGGCGGATCTCGCGCGTGAATTGACGGGCTCGGCCAAGAAGACCTGGGGCAAGCTCGGCTACGCCATCACGGCCGCGCGGCTGCTGGCCCAATCGCGCCTCTTCACCGCCTATATCGAGCATGACGGCACCATCGAGACCGTGCGCACCCTGCAGGCGTCGGTGGGCAATGGACGCCATTATGGGGGCGGCATGACGGTGGCGCAGGACGCCACAGCCGATGACGGGACGCTGGATTTTTACAGCCTCGAAGTGGACCATTGGTGGAGGCTGCTCTTGCTCCTTCCCAGCCTGCGCGAGGGAACCCAAGGACAATGGGACGATGTGCGCGCCTTCCGCACAACCGAGGTGGTGATCCGCACCCGCAAGCCCCGCGCCGTCAATACGGACGGGGAACTGACCACCTGGACCCCCGCTCACTTCACCATCCACCCGGCCGCGCTGCGCGTCTATGCGCCGTCGACCCCGCCGGGCCGATACCAAACCTCGCGCCGCTTCCTGGCGCGCTCTTCGTCCTCTCCTTCTAGCCGAGTGTGAGACATGGATTATCTGCTGCAACTCGCCGCCGACCCCGCCGCCTGGGTGGCGCTCGTCACGCTGGTCGCCATGGAAGTGGTGCTCGGCATCGACAATCTGATCTTCATCTCCATCCTCACCAACAAGCTTCCTGAAGCCTATCGGCAGCGGGCGCGGCGCATTGGCATCGGCCTGGCGCTCATCATGCGTCTTGCCCTGCTCGGCACCATTGCCATCATCGTCACCCTGACCGAACCGGTCTTCTCCGTGTTCGGCCATCCCTTCTCCTGGCGCGACATCATCCTGATCGCGGGCGGCTTGTTCCTGGTCTGGAAGGCCACCAAGGAAATCCACCACAATGTTGAGCACCCCGCCGAAGGCGACATGTTCGAGGCGGCGCCCAAGGCGACCATCGGCTTCGCCTCGGCCATCGCCCAGATCCTCATGCTGGACCTGGTCTTCTCCATCGACAGCATCATCACGGCGGTGGGCATGACGGAGCACATCCCGATCATGATCATCGCGGTGCTGGCGGCGGTGACGGCCATGCTGCTGGCGGCAGACCCGCTCGCGAAATTCATCGAGGCCAATCCCACGGTCGTCATGCTGGCTCTGGGCTTCCTCATCATGATCGGCATGACGCTGATCGCGGAAGGCATGGGCGCCCATGTCCCGAAGGGC
>JASBUY010000148.1 GCA_030147645.1 Aquabacter sp.
CGGGCGAAAGGTCGAGGCCGGCGGTGCGGGCGGCGGCACACACCGCTTCAGCGGTGAGGGGGGCTGTCATGCGGCCTCCAGAGCGGGGGCGCGGCTGTGGCCGGAGCCGGGAATGACCATGTGGCAGGCGGCAAGATGGCCGCTGGCGTCCACCGAGGACAGGGCGGGCACGGTCTCGCTGCACACCGCCTCCGCGAACGGACAGCGGGTGTGAAAGCGGCATCCCGCGGGCGGATCGATGGGATTGGGCGGATCGCCTGAAATGGGCGGCTCCATGGTGCGCTCGTCCGGGTCCATGGCGGGCATGGCGGCGAGCAGTGCGCGCGTATAGGGGTGGGCGGGGCCGTCATAGACGGCGTCGACCGGGCCAAGCTCCACGACCTGCCCGAGATACATCACCAGCACGCGGTCGGAGATGTAGCGCACCACATTGAGGTCGTGGCTGATGAACAGATAGGTGAGGCCGAATTCGCGCTTGAGATCGGTGAGCAGGTTCAGAACCTGCGCCTCCACCGATTTGTCGAGGGCGGAGACGGCTTCATCCAGGATCACGAGGCGCGGCTTCAAGGCGAGCGCGCGGGCGATGTTCACGCGCTGGCGCTGGCCGCCGGAGACTTCGTGGGGATAGCGGTTGGCGAACACTTCGGGCCGCAGGCCCACCTTGGTGAGCAGGTCGCGGGCCAGGGCGCGCGCGTCCTTGTCCGAGATGCCGTGGACCTTCGGCCCGAAGGCGATGCTGTCCTCGATGGTCAGGCGCGGGTTGAGCGAAGCATAGCTGTCCTGAAACACCATCTGCATGCCGCGCCGCAGCTCGCGTAGGGTCAGCGTCTCGCCCACCAACTGGCCATCGAACAGGATGTCCCCGGAATTACGCGGCATGAGGTGCATAAGGAGGCGCGCGGTGGTGGATTTCCCGCAGCCGCTCTCGCCGACGATGCCCACCGTCTCGCCCTTGCCCACCTGGAACGAGACGTCGTCCACCGCGCGGACGATCTTCTTCTCGGCGAACAGACCGCCGCCGATGGGGAAATGCTTGGTCAGGCCCTTCACGTCGAGCAGAGGCTGGGCGGCGCCGCCGATATCGGCGATGGGTTCAAGGAGCGTCGTCAATTGCGGATGTCCATGGCGCTGCGCAGCCCGTCGCTGAGCATGTTGAAGCAGATGGAGACGGCGAAGATCATCACGCCCGGCAGCGCGGCGACGCCGGGATTGACGTAGATGGCGGTGCGCAGCGTGTTGAGCATCAGGCCCCATTCGGGCTCCGGCGGCTTGGTGCCGAGACCGAGGAAGGACAGGCCCGCCGCAAGGATCATGGAGACCGAGATTAGCCCCGTCGCATAGACGAAGATGGGGCCCAGCACATTGCCCAGCATATGCACGCGCATGATGGTGAACGGGCCGGCCCCGGAGGCGCGCGCGGCATCCACGAAGTCGAGATTGCGCACGCTGGTCGTCACGCTCTCGGCGACGCGCGTGATCTGCGGAATGAAGACCACGGTCAGCGAAACGATGGAATTGACGATGCCTGCGCCCAGAACGCCCGAAATGGCGATGGCGAGCAGCACGGAGGGGAAGGCGTAGAACACATCCACCGTGCGCATGATGGCGGTGTTCACCTTGCCGCCAGCATAGCCGGCCACGAGCCCGAGGCTGGTGCCGATGCAGAAGGCGAGGATGACCGGCAGGATGCCGATGAGCAGCGACAGGCGCCCGCCATAGATCAGGCGCGAAAGCATGTCGCGGCCGAGTTCGTCGGTGCCGAGCGGATAGCCCGGCGTGCCGATGGGGCGCAGGCGGCGGATCATGGAGCCCTGATAGGGGTCCGCCAGATGCAGGAGAGGCGCGAAGATGGCGGCGAGCAGGATGGCGAGCAGGATGGCGGCGCACACAACGCTCACCTTGTCGCGCATCAGGCGGCGGCCGACGGTGGCCCAATAGCCCCGTGCCTTGTGGACCGGGGCGGCTTGAAGGGAAGCGTCGCTGGCGGCGGTCATGGGCTCAGCTCCGCTTGATGCGCGGATCGATGGCGGCCTGCGCCACGTCCACGAGCAGGTTCAGGAAAACGAAGAACAAGGCGAGCACCAGGATGGTCCCCTGAAGCAGCGGCAGGTCGCGCTGGAAGATGGCGGAGTTCAGAAGAAAACCGGTGCCTGGCCAGGAAAAGACCGTCTCGATCAGGATGGAGCCGCCCAGCAGATATCCGAGCTGGAGGCCCATGACGGCGATGGCGGTCGGCGCGGCGTTCTTCACCACGTGGCGGAATACCTGGCGCTCGAGCAGACCCTTGGAGCGCAGCGCCTCGACGAAATCCTGCGAGAGGATGTCGCCGGTCAGCGCACGCACCGTGCGGGTGACGATGCCCATAGGGATCACGGACATGGTGACGGCCGGCAGGATGAGGAAGCGGATATGCGCCCAGTCCCAGGCCCAGCCGCCCGGCCCGGCGCCCACTGCTGGGAGCCAGTTGAGCGTCACGGAGAAGATGATCACCAACACCATGCCCAGCCAGTAATGGGGCACGGAGACGCCGGTGACGGCGATGCCGGTGGCGAGTTTGTCCACCCAGGTATTGCGGAAATAGCCGGCGATCAGGCCGAAGAAGATGCCGAGGATGAAGCCGATAAGCGAGGCGGTGACCGCGAGGATGAAGGTGTTGCCCACCGCCCGCATGACTTCCGTGAAGACCGGCCGGCCGGTGGCGATGGAAGTTCCAAGATCGCCATGCAGCGCCTTCCACACCCAAAGCCCGAACTGGACCGGCAAGGGCCGGTCGAAGCCGTAGGCGGCGCGCAATTGGGCGGCGAGTTCCTGTGAGGCGTCCGGCGGCAGGACCGCCACCAGGGGATCACCGGGCGTGATGTGCACCAGAAGGAAACACACGAGCGCCACCGAGATCACGATCGGAATGACGTAGATGATGCGTCGCAGGACATAGATCAGCACGGGCCGGAAACCTCAGCGCGGGAGCAGGACACGGGGCGCAGCGCGCGCCCCGTGTCGTCTTGATCAGGGGGTGACCGTGATGGGAGAGAAGTCGATGAACCAGCTCTTGGGCTGGATAACCCCCTTCACCTTCGGCGACATGGCGCGCGGCCCCACATCGTGGGCGACATAGAGGAAGGCCGCGTCATTCACCGAGGCCGCATGGAGCGCGGCCAGCGCCTTGTCCCGCTCGGCGGGATCGAAGGTGGAGCGGGCGGTCTTCACCAGTTCGTCGAACTTGGGCTCGTTGATGTAGCCCCAGTTATTGGAGACCGGCGGCGCCATGCCCGACTGGAGGAAGCGGACCAGCGCGAAGAACGGGTCCATCGCCGCATAGGTGACATTGATGGAGTTGGAGCCGTTCGCGGTGGGGTCCTTTGCGCCGCGCCGCCAGTTGGTGAACAGCGTGTTCCACTCGATCACGTCCAGCGACACGTCGAAATAGCATTCGGCGAGCGCCTGCTGGAGATACTCGTTCATGGGCAGGGGCATCATTTGGCCCGAGCCGGAAGCCGAGGTCTGGTTCTTGACCTTCAGCTTCTTGTCGGGGCCAAAACCGGCCTCCTTCATGAGCTTCTGGGCTTCCTTCACATCATATTTGATCTGGAAGGTGACGTCGCCGCGCCAGGGATGGCCGGGCTCGAATGTGCCGGTGGCGGGCACCATGAGGCCGCCCAGCAGTCCGTTCTTCATGCCTTCGCGGTCGATGCACAGATTGGCTGCCTTGCGCACGCGAATGTCGTTCCAGGGCGAGCCTTCGATACGGGAGAACTGCCAGGGCCACACGTGCGGCTGCTCGTTCTGGTAGATCTGGAATCCGCGCTGCTTCAACTGGGGCAAGGCATCCGGCGCGGGCGCCTCGATCCAGTCCACCTGACCGGCGAGGAGCGCCGCCGTGCGGGCATTGGCCTCCGGCATGGGCAGCAGCACCATGCGGTCGGTCTTGGGCACGCGGTCCTTGTCCCAATAGGCGTCGTTCTTCGCAAGTTCCAGCCGCTCGCGCGGAACGAACTTGGTCATCTTCCAGGGGCCGGTGCCGGAGGCGTCGGCGGCAAAGGCGGTCCAGGCGGCCGCGGCCTTGGCCTTCGCGTCGGCACCCTCGGCCTTGTCGTAGAGCGCCTGCCACTTTGCGGGGCTGACGATGAACAGGTTGGTGAGATTGTAGGGCAGGAAGCTGTCCGGCTCCTTGGTCACAATCTCGACCGTGAGGTCGTCGATCTTGCGCGCCTTGACCAAAGTCGGCATGCGCGAGGCGGTGACCCCCACCTGGCTCGCGTCGAATTGCGGGGCTTCCTTGTTCAGCACCTTGTCGACGTTCCACACCACGGCGTCGGCGGTGAAGGGAGAGCCGTCATGGAACGTCACGCCGGGGCGCAGCTTGAAGATCCACTTGGTCTTGTCCGCATCGTCCACCTTCCACTCGGTGGCGAGGCCCGGCTTTAGGGTGCTGGCTTTCTCGGCGGAGGACAGGTCCCAATTGACCATACCGTCATACATGGTGAGGCCGGTGAACCGGTTGCCCTCGAAGCCCTGGTCCGGCTGACCGAGGGTGCGCGGGATATCCGCCGCGGTCATGCCGATGCGCAGCGTGGACTGCGCGCTGGCGAGCGAGGGCACCAGGAAGGCGGCCGCCGTAGCCAGGAGGAGGGCCGCGCCGGCGCGGCGCCCCTGGCGGTGGGCAATCTTGGAAATCGGCATCAGGTGACGTCCCCTCTGTGAGCACGGGAGGGGATGTAGCAACCGGCGTGCCATCGCCGATCCGGCAGGGGCGAGAGCCCCGCAGGGCGGATGACGCTAGGGAAAATAGAGGTTTAAAACGTCGTCGTTTTGTCGGTGAAATATTCGGTTTGCACAATTTGTATGCAAATGATCGTCTCTGCCGCTTTTATGCGCTGCGTAAGCCTTGAACGCTTGTTCATATGCGTCTTCACATGCATCGCCCGAGCCACGGACCGAAGCGCCGGCCGAGCTGCGGGTGCTGCGTTCAGCTCAGGCGGCGCGGATGGCGTCGACGAAGCGCTGCACGCGGGCCTGTAGCGCCGCCGCTTCCTGGGAAAGATGGGTGGCGGCGCCGAGCACCTGTCCCGCATCGGTTCCAGTCGCCGAGGCACCGGCCTGCACATCGGTGACATTGCTGGAGACTTCCGCCGTGCCGGCGGCGGCCTGCATTACGCTGGAGGCGATCTCGCGGGTCGCCGCGCCCTGCTGGTTCATGGCTTCCGCGATATCGGAGGAGATGGCGTTGATCTCATCAATGACCGCGCCGATTTCCTGAATGGCCTGGACCGCGTCGCGCGAGACGTCCTGAATTTCCTTGATCTGCGAGGAAATGTCGTTGGTGGCCTTTGCGGTCTGGTTGGCGAGCGACTTCACTTCCTGCGCCACCACCGCGAAGCCCTTTCCGGCTTCGCCAGCGCGGGCGGATTCAATGGTGGCGTTCAGCGCCAGCAGATTGGTCTGCTCGGCAATGGCATTGATGAGGCTGACGATCTCGGAAATGCGCGCGCTGGCGGAGACGAGGCTCTGCACCGTGCGGTCGGTCTCCTGCGCGGACGCGGCGGCACGCTCAGCCACCGCCCGCGAACTTTGGACGCGATTGGAGATTTCGCCGATGGAGGCGGCCAATTCCTCCGAGGCGGCGGCGACGCTGCGCACATTGGCCGAAGCCTGCTCGGCGGCCGCTGCCGCGCCTTGGGCGTTGCGGGCGCTGGCATCCGCCGTGGTGCTGAGCGAAGAGGCCGTGCTCTCCAGCTTCCCGGACGCGCCGGACAAAAGGGTGAGGACGCCGGTAATGTCCTGGTTGAAATCGACGATGAGCCGCTCGATGGCCTCGCTGCGGGCCCGCTGCGCTTCGGCGGCCGCATGTTCCTTTGCTTCCAGTTCCGCGCGCTGGATGCCGTGATCCTTGAAGACCTGCATGGCCTGCGCCATGGCGCCGATCTCGTCGCGGCGGTCGAGGCCGGGGATCGGGGTGGCGAAATTGCCGCCCGCCAGGGCGTTCATGGCCTGGGTCATGCGGGCCAGGGGACCGCCAATGGCGCGGCTCAGCAGGACCTGCAGGAGGATCACCGTCAAAATGGCGACGATGGCGGTCGCGATGGCGGCCGTGATCCGCAGCTGCGTCAGCGCCTCATAGGCGCGAGCGGAATCGATCGCCACCGCGATTTGCCACTTGGCGCCGTCGAGCCCGTCCAGGGGACGGAAGGTGACCAGCATGGAGGTATCGCCCACCTTCGCCTGGGAAATGGCGGTGGTCATGGGGGGCAGAGCGGCGCCGAACAGATCGGTGAGAGGCTTGCCCACCAAGGCTGCATCCGGATGGACCAGGATGGTGCCCGTATCCGAGACCAGGAACGCATAGCCCGCGCCTTCGAAATTGATGGCGCCGAGCCGTTCCTGCAGGGCGGTGATGAAGAAATCGCCCCCCACGACCCCGGCCAGCTGGTTCTGCACATACACAGGCACCGCGGCGGTGATGACCAGCTTCTTCGTGGTGGCGTCCACATAAGGCGGGGTGAGGACCGCCCCGCGCGCCGCATCCGCCGCCTGGTACCAGGGGCGCTTGCGCGGATCGTAGCCGGAGGGCATGGGCTGGAGCGGAGCGTTGTGATGCACGCCCGCATTGGTGCCGAAATACACACCCTTGAACTGGCGCAGCAGCACGGGATTGTCCAAGAGGCGCGGCGCGGCGTCCGGCGCCTTGGCGATGGCGTCCGCCACTTCTTGTGTCAGCAGAAGGCGGCCGGCGAACCAGCTTGCGACTGCGTCGGAGGCGAGCAGACTGGAGGCGGAGAGCTTGGCGTCGATCTCGCGCCGCATCAGGCCCTGCTGATTGATGTCGATGGCGGCGGCGAAGACGACAAAGGCGATCACGACGCCGGCGGACACGGCGGTGATGATGCGCCGCATGAGCGAGCCGTGGCGGACTGGAGCGGCCGGTGCGGCGCTTGGCGCCATCGGCGCGGCGCCGCGCAGCGGCAGTGGCTTGGACCCAAGGTCAGCGGACACCATCGACATTGCTTCAGCCCTCGTCCTGGCGTCGCGCTCCCAGCACGCCGCCCGATCCATTGGTTTCGGCATGCGTTATTGCGCCGCGTGGCGAAGCTTTTGTGAAGCAAGGCGAGGCCGGGCGCAGGCGATTGTCTGTATCTGGATCACTGATTTTGCTTGGAAATTTTTAGATCGATCCAAAATGAACCGAAATTCGCGAAAAGTGACATGAGATTTGGATCAAATCCGCCGCCGGTTGTGAACGCGGTAAGCGCGTATCTCTGCGCGGACGCGTCGGCGGGGTGATTTGGGTCTGCCGACCGCATGCGCCCGGCGGGGATCGGGCCGGCAGAGACACGGTGGCTCCCCTGGCACGTCTCGTGTATAAGCGCCCGTTCCGGCGCAAGGAGATACGCCGCAAGACCATACGCCACATCTGGCCGCCTTGCGGTCCGGAAGGACCAATGGAGAGAGTGATGCCAACCCGTCCCGTTTCCGATCGCACCCCGAGCGCCGAGACCTCCTCTCGCCGCGCCGAAGGCTGGCGCCCGGATACGTGGCGATTTTATCCCTCCGTCCAGATGCCCGCTTATCCGAATACGGCTGACCTCGCTGAAGTGGAGCGCAAGCTCGGCACCTATCCGCCGCTGGTTTTTGCAGGCGAGGCGCGGCGGCTGAAGGCGGAACTCGCCAAGGCTGCACGGGGCGAAGCCTTCCTGCTCCAGGGCGGCGATTGCGCCGAGAGCTTTGACGAGCACAGCGCGGACAATATCCGCGACTTCTTCCGCGTGTTTCTGCAGATGGCGGTGGTGCTCACCTTCTCGGGTGGCCTGCCGGTGGTGAAGGTTGGGCGCATTGCGGGTCAGTTCGCCAAGCCCCGCTCGGCGGATTTCGAGACCGTCAATGGCGTGGCACTGCCGAGCTATCGCGGCGACATCGTCAACGACATAGCCTTCACGCCGGACGCACGCGTGCCCGACCCGCGCCGTCAGATCGAGGCGTATCGCCAGTCGGCGGCGACGCTGAACCTGCTGCGCGCCTTCGCCAATGGCGGCTATGCGAACCTGTCCAACGCGCACCAGTGGATGCTGGGCTTCGTGAAGGACAGCCCGCAATCGCACCGCTACCAGGAATTGGCGAACCGCATCACCGAGGCGCTCGACTTCATGCGCGCCTGCGGGATCGATCCCCAGTCCCATCCCGAGATGCGGATCACGGATTTCTTCACCAGCCACGAGGCGCTGCTGCTCGGCTACGAGCAGGCGCTGACGCGGGTGGATTCCACCTCCGGCGACTGGTACGCCACGTCCGGCCACCTGCTTTGGATCGGCGACCGCACCCGCCAGCCGGACCACGGGCACGTGGAATATTTCCGGGGCGTGCGCAATCCCATCGGCATCAAGTGCGGACCCTCGCTGACGCCGGACGGCTTGATCCGCCTGCTGGACATCCTCCAGCCGGACAATGAGGCTGGCCGCATCACCCTGATCTGCCGCTTCGGCGCCGAGAAGGTGGGCGACCACCTGCCGGCCCTGGTGCGGGCGGTGGAGAAGGTCGGCCGCATCGCCGGCCAGTTCGCCAAGCCGCGGTCGTCGCCGACCGAGAAGATGAACGGCGTCGAGCTGCCGAGCTATCGCGGCGACATCGTCAACGACATGGCGTTCACCGCCGAAAGCCGCGTGCCCGACCCCGAGCGTATGGTGCGCGCCGCTAACCAGTCGGCG
>JASBUY010000367.1 GCA_030147645.1 Aquabacter sp.
GGCGGCGCCTTCCAGGATGCCCGCGACCTCATCGCCGCCCTCGCCCATCTCGATCTGGTGATCGGCGGCGATTGCGTGGCGCTGCATGCGGCCGGCGCCCTGGCGCGGCCGGGGGTCGTCCTGGTGCCGCCCCTCCTGCCCTGGGCCTGGGCACACATCGACGGGCGTGCCCTCTGGTATCCAAGCGTCCGCGTGCTGCGCGCAGCGAGGCCCGGCGCCTGGGAGGATACCGCAGCAGCGCTGTGCGCCCGCGTGCGGGAGCTTGTGTAAGGGCACGGTGCGGACGCGGGCGGGCTGGACAAGCGGGCGCGTCACCTTCGGGGTTGAAATCGCCCCGCGAAGCGGTTTATCGCCCGTGTCGTCCGGCGCCGCGCGCCGCTCCCCCGTCCGCGTCCCGGCGCGGACCAGACCGCAGGAATTCTCCCATGAGCATCGTCCGCCTCGACAAGGGCGCCCGCATGAGCGAGGCCGTCATCCACGGCAACACCATCTATCTCGCCGGCCAGGTGGCGGAAGGCGCGGACGTGGCCACGCAGACCCGCGCCGTGCTGGCCAATATCGATGCGCTGCTGGCCCGGGCCGGCTCCAGCAAGGCCAACATCCTCTCCGCCACCATCTGGCTCGCCGACATGGCCGACTTCGCCGAGATGAACAGCGTGTGGGACGCCTGGGTGGACAAGGACAATCCCCCGGCCCGCGCCACCAGCGAAGGCAAGCTCGCCGCGCCGAAGTTCAAGGTCGAGATCATCATCGTCGCCGCCAAGGCGTGATGCCGCGCACCGGGCGGCGGCAGCGCCGCCCGGCGCTCACCCCACCGGGCGCGACAGGCCGAGCGGATAATCAAGGCTCGCCCGACCCGCGCCGAAGACTGTGAGCGCGAGCGCCATGGCCGCCCAGGGCAGATGGAAATTGGCCCAGCCCTCCGGCACGGTCAGCTGGATGACGAGCGTCATGGCCAAAAGACCCAGTGCCGCGAACCGCGTCCCGAGACCCAGCACCAGCAGGATCGGCAGCACGATTTCCGCGATGCCCGCCGCCATCGCCATGGCGAAGGGAAAGGGATAGGGCAGTTCCGCGCCAAACAGATGCAGGCGGAACTCCTCCTCGAACAGGAATCGCGCGCCCGCGGAAAGGGTCAAAAACCCCTCCCATTTGGTCAGCCCCGAAAAGAAGAAGGGCACGGCCAGCGCCACCCGCAGGATCGCGAGCGGCACGTCGCGCGGCAGGGCGCCGAGCCTGGCATCGGCTTTGCGCAGCGCCCGCAGGGGCGCGAAAGAGGCCGGCTCGGGACGAAGCGTGTGCAGGGTCATGGCATGATCTCCTTGTCTGTCCCTTCCGCCAGGGCGCCCAGCGCCACCAGCCCCACAAGGGCATTTCCGAAATCGCAATCCGGCGAAGCCTGAAGCCCCGCCTCCCCCGCTGCGCCCAAGGCCGCGCCGGAGAACACGGCCTGCGCGAACGCATGGTCGTGCGGGGGAAGAAGGGTCACGCGCACCTCAAGCGCGGGGCGCGTGATGAGCACGCTCTCGCCCCGCCAGGCGATGTCCGCATCCAGGGTGACGCCGGAGGCCTCCTGGTGCGCACCCCAGATGGTCCCGACGGGATGGGCGGAGACGATGAGCGACGCGGCCGGATGGAGGCGCAGCGGCGCGGCCAGCGCATCTTCCTGCACCAGCGGCGCGAGGTCCGAAAGCGCCAAAGGCGCGGCATCCGCCGCGTGATAGGCGCGCGTCCAGGCCGCCTCCAGCCGCGCCACGTCCGGCAGATAGACGAGGTCCCCGGCGGGGGCGAAGCCGGCGATGAAAGCGGGGAAGTCCTCCCCATACTCCATGATGACCGGCGAGCGCGGCTTGTGGTCCTGCACGAAGGCGCGCGCCATGCCGGCGAAAAAATCAGCGCCGACGAGACGCTCCACCACGGGGAAGCGGGCCGCGAGCGCCCGCATCAGTCCCACATGGACGTTGTTGCGATAGACCGCGAAGCGCCCCGCGTCTCCCGCGCCGCGCGCGGTACGCACGCCGATGGGCGGGGGAAGATCAGCCCGCATCAGGGCCTGGGCGAAGGCTGCCTGGCTCTCGGCGAAGGGGGGCGCGAAGGTCGCTGGCATGGCTCAGGCTGCCCGGCCACGGGCGTTGCGGCGCGCCGCTTCGGCGGAAAGCAGGGCGTCGGCCCGGCGCGCCTCCGCCTCCAGAACCCCGAAGGCGGGCACGTCATTGTCCCATTCGATCAGCGTC
>JASBUY010000370.1 GCA_030147645.1 Aquabacter sp.
GGAAGCGGCCGCCATGTGGGGGAGCGTCGAAAGCGGTCTCGTGAGCGGCCTGCCGCCCGAGGGCCGGCCTACCCGCGATGCGGTCGCCATGATCCGCGCCGCCTTCGCCCGCCATGGCGATTGCGACCTCGTCTATACCGACGAGGAGAAGATCGATGCACAGGGCGCGCCCTGCTGCGGCATCTTTAAGCCGGCCTTCAACCGCCATCTGCTCCAGGCCGGCGACTATATCGGCCATCTGATCGCGGCGCGGGCGCGGGCCATCCAGGCGGTCGGCGGACCGCAGATGCGCCACGGGACGGCGACGCGCTATCACCTGCTTCTCACGCTCGCCGAAACGCTGCCTCCTTCCGCGATCCGCCATATTCCGCGCGTCGCCTTCAGCGGCCCGGAGACGATCGTCCAGAAGGACCCGCATGCCGCCGCGCGGGCGCTGGAAGAGGTTCTGCGCACGCCCGTCACCATCGACGATCACGGCCGCCTGCGGCCGCGCCTGCCGGTCCCCGACCCGCTGCCGCTGGTCTCCTTCATTGTGCCGACGCGCGACCGCGCGGACCTGCTGGGCATGGCGCTGCGCTCGCTGGTCGGGGAAACCGACTATCGCCGGTTCGAGATCATCATCGTGGACAATGGCTCCGTGGAGCCGGCGACCTTCGCCTTGTTCGAGGAGATCAAGGCGGCCTGGCCGGACACGATGGTGGTGCGGGACGAGGGGTCCTTCAATTATCCGCGCATCTGCAATGCCGGCGTCGCGGCGGCACGCGGATCGCTCATCTGCCTCCTTAACAACGACATCGAGGTTGTGGACGGACGGTGGCTGGACGAATTGGTCAGCCTCGCCTCAAGCCCGCGCACCGGCATCGTGGGGGCAAAGCTGCTGTTTCCCGATCGCTCCATCCAGCATGCGGGCGTCATCGTGGGCCTATTCCGCTACGCGGCCCACTGGTTCTCCCATGCCGACCGCGACCTGCCCGGCCCCTTCGGGCGGCTGGTCACCCGCTCCAACATGAGCGCGGTAACCGGCGCCTGCCTGATGATCAGCCGGGCGTGCTGGGACGCGATCGGCCCGCTTGATGCCGAGCGGTTCGCGGAGGATTGCAACGACATCGATCTGTGCCTGCGCGCGCGGCGCGCGGGCTATGAGGTGGTGTTCACGCCCTTTGCCTGCCTCATCCACCATGAATCGGCCTCGCGCGGCCGGCGTCGCTCGCGCGCGCACCGTAACCGCCTCAAGGCCCAGCGCCGGCGCATGGAGGATCTGTGGGGCACGCCAACCCTGGTGGACCCACATTACAATCCCAATCTCGCGCGGCAGAGCCTGCACGGCGCGCTCGCCGCAGCCCCTGAGGGTCCGCGCGACCCGCGCACCGACGCCCTGTGACCCGCGACCTGACATGAAAAAGGCGGCCCGGGGGGCCGCCTGAAACGTCGCGCGGGACGCGGCTGCGATCAGAGATCGTAGCCCTTCTTCTTCATTTCGGCGCGGATGCGCTCCATGGCTTCCGCATTCACCTTCGCGCCCCATTGCTGGATGTTCTGCACCGCCTGCTGGACGATGGCCGGGCGGTCGGTGACCAACTTCTGGCCCACGGCGGACTTGTAGAAAGTGAGCGCCTGCTTCAGCTCGTCCTCGGTGAAGTGCTGCGCATAGGCGGTGGCGAGAATGTCCACGATCTCGGACTGGCGCTTCTCGAATTCCGGGCGCAGGGCGACGGCCGTGTCGCGCAGCTGCGGGGCCAGGTCCGGATTGGTCTGGAGGAAGCCGAGCGCGGCCCCGTCCACGAGATTTTGCAGCACGCCGTTGAAGGCGCTGGCCTCGCCATTGGCCTGCACCAGATCGCGCGCCACCTGCATGGCGCTGGCGCTGGGATTTTGGATGATCGGCGTGGCCGGCATCGCGGGCGCGGGCTGAGCATGCGCCCCGCCGAGCGACAGGCCGAGGAACAGAGCCCCGAAGGACAGGCGAGCAAGCGAGCGGCGCATGGCGGTCTCCGAAATGTGCGAAAGGTTCTAGATCACGTCCCGCGCGTCTGGCAACGCGCCACGGCGGGAGGCCGCGCGCTCTCGGCGAAATTCAACGCAAGAGCGCATCTGATCCCGGCTTTTGCGTGTCAGGCCGGACTGGCGAGAAGGCGGATGCCGTCCGGCGCCGCCAGCACGACGCGCCGGGCAAGGCCGAGGAAGAGACCGTGCTCCACCACGCCCACCACGCCATCCAAAGCGTCCGCCAGGGCGGCGGGATCGGGGATGCGGCCGAGATGGGCGTCCAGGATCACATTGCCCTGGTCGGTGCGGAACGGCGCGCCGGAGGCATCGCGGCGCAAGGTCAGTTTGCCGCCGCAGTCCGCCGCGGCAATGGCGGCCTCAAGGCGCGGGCGCAGCGCCGCGAGCCCGAAATCCACCACCTCGATGGGCAAAGGAAACGCGCCCAGCATGTCCACATGCTTGGAGGCGTCGGCGATCACCACCATTTCCTTGGCGGCGCTGGCCACTAGCTTCTCGCGCAGCAACGCGCCGCCGCCGCCCTTGATGAGGCTGAGGCCCGGGCCCACCTCGTCCGCGCCGTCGATGCACAAGTCCAGCTCGGGCTGCTCGTCCAGGGTGGCGAGCGGCACACCCAGCGAGAGGGCCTGGTGGTAGGTGCGCTCGGAGGTCGGCACGCCCACCACGGTGAGCCCCGCCTTCACGCGCTCGGCCAACAAATCCACGAAATGCTTGGCAGTGGAGCCGGTTCCCAGACCGAGCCGCATGCCGTCGGTGACAAATTCCAGCGCGCGGGCGGCGGCTTGCCGCTTCAGGGCTTCGGCATCGGTCATGGATCTGCTCGCCAAGAGGGGCCGCCGCGCGTGACGACGGGGAAGGTCGATGTCCTCTAGCCCTGAAGCGCCAAGGCAGCAAGGCAGGAGGCCGGACGGCGCCGCGCCTATTTGGCCTGCGGGGTACAGAGAATCTTCGGCTCGGTGCCGCCACCGGTCTTGGGCATGTCGCGCACGTAGCAGATGCTCATCTCGCCGGTATTGGAATTCACGCGGAACACGCCCGTTTCGCCGGCAAAACCGGTGGAGACCAGCGCATATGCGCCGTTCGGCTGCGGTCCGGCGCCCTCGCCCTTGGCGAAGCAGCGGGTGAGGCCGACCTGTGCGGCATCCGGCCGCTCGAACTGGCAGGCGGACATTTCTCCGGTCTGGCGGTTCACCGAATAGACGCGGTTCGCCTTTTCGGAGGGCGGCGCGGCGAAGGAAAAGCCGCCACCCTGAGGCGCCGGCGCCTGGGCCAGCGCGCCCGGCGCGGCGGCGCAGGCCGCGATGAGCCCCAAGACCGCACCACTGAGGAGACGCGGCGTACGAACGGACAGCTTCACCCCGACCATCTTGTCCTCCGCTTCGAAACCAAAGCCTGCGCGCCCGCACGGAGCGCGGCGGCAGCTTGCGCCCGCCGGCTTGCCTCAACCTGATGCCCGCCGCGACCGCATGACGATTCGCCTGAGGCGATCCTGTGCTTTAGAGAGCAAAAGCGGCGGCAAATGAGGCCGCGCGCTGCGGGTCCTACCGCGAAAGGATGACAGTGATGCCGGCCGCCCCGCTCGTGATCGCCTTCGACCTGGATGGCACCCTGGTGGACAGCGCTCCCGATCTGCTGGACACGCTGGACCTGATCCTCGCCGACTTCGGCGTCGCGCCGGTGGACCGGGCCGAGACGCGCGACATGATCGGCGCAGGCGCCCGCATGCTGCTGGTGCGCGCGCTGGAACGGGCCGGCGCGCTGCCGGACGAGGCGACGCTCGATCTGCTCACCCGCCGCTTCCTCGACCATTATGCCGCGCATATCGCAGACGGATCGCGGCCCTTCCCCGGCCTTCATGCCGCCCTCGACCGGCTGGAGGCGCAGGGCGCGCGCCTCGCGGTCTGCACCAACAAGACGGAGCGGCTCGCGCGCCTGCTGCTGGACCGCCTCGACCTCACGCGGCGCTTCGCCGCCATCACGGGGGCGGACACCTATGGCGTGGCGAAGCCCGACGCGCGCCCGCTTCTCTCCACGCTCGCGGCCTGCGGCGGGGCCGTGCCCCATGCGGTGATGGTGGGCGACAGCGCGACCGATGTCGCCACCGCGAAGGCGGCGGGCCTGCCCTGCGTGGCGGTGACCTTCGGATATACCCAGATCCCCGCCGCCGAACTCGGCGCGGAACGCGTCATCTCTCATTTCGACGAGTTGGAGGCGGCTCTCGCCTCGCTTCGCCTCCTGCCGGCATGACGGGGCGGGAGGACGGCGGACCGCATGGCCAATATTAACCCTTCGCTAACCCTCTTGGCGCAGGACTTATGGGACCTATCCGCGGTGGGAATGATCCTGCCGCCGGGCGCGGACCGAGGGCCATGACGCATCCCCTCTCCTCTGGCGCATCCGGCGCCGCATCCGTGTCCGCGGATGCGGGGCGGGACGCCGGATTCGGGGGACGGTGGGCGCCCCTCCTGTTCGGCGCGTTCGCGGCCGGTGGGGCGGCCCTGGCCCTTCACGGCGGCGTCTTCGAGTTTGCGGGTTTTGCGGTGCTCGGCGGGGCAGCCTGCGGCGCCGGGTTAACGGGCGCCCTCTTCCTGCGCCGCCGCGCCAACACGGCCCTTCGCGCCGCGCGGGCGCAGGCCGAGCTGGCCGCGCTTCGCCACGCTCTGGCCGTGGCGGACGAGGAGAATGCGGCCAAGTCCCGCTTCCTGGCCGAGATGAGCCATGAATTGCGCACGCCGCTGAACGCCGTCATCGGCTTTTCCGAAATGATGGCGCATGAGGTGTTCGGCCCCCATGGCGTGCCCGCTTATGGGGAATATGCCCGCGACATCCATGCCTCGGGCCGCCATCTGCTGGCGCTCGCGGACGACATTCTCGATCTGGCGCGCATCGAGACCGGCCATCGCGCCTTGCTGGAAACGGCGGTTTCCCTGCCCGACCTCGCCCGCGACTGCACGCACATGATGCGCCTGTCCGCCGCCGGACGGGCCGTGCGCCTCACCTGCGACGCGCGCACCGAGCCGCTGCGGCTCTGGGCCGACGAGCGCGCCTTGCGGCAGATGACGCTCAATCTGCTCGCCAATGCGGTGAAGTTTACGCCAAAGGGAGGCGCCGTCACCGTGTCGGTGGGGCTGGAGGAGGATGGCGCGCCTTATCTTGCGGTGGAGGATACCGGGCCGGGGATCGGGGAAGCGGAATTGCCGCTCGATCTCTCCGCCCGCCACCGCGAGAGCACGCTCGACCCGACCACGGGTCGCGGCGCGGGGCTCGGTCTCACCATTGTGCGGGGCCTCGCGGACTTGCATGGCGCCCGCGTCACCCTCGCCGCGCGTGCGGAAGGCGGAACGCGCGCGGCCATTCACTTCCCGCCCTCGCGCCGGCTGGACGCCGCCGAGGCGGACGTCGCACCCGCCGCGCCGCTCTCAGCCCGCGTCTGAGACGCCGCTGTCCTCAAAGGTTGCCATGCCCTTGTGGCAGGCCACCGCCGCCTTGACGATGCCCACGGCCAGCGCGCCGCCCGATCCTTCCCCGAGCCGCATGCCGAGATCGAGCAGCGGCGACAGGCCGAGCCGCTCCAGCAGCTTGCCATGGGCCATTTCCGCCGAGACGTGGCCCGCGAGACAATGGTCCAGCGCGCGCGGGTCCAGCGCGTGCAGCACCGCTGCCGCCGCCGTCACCACATAGCCGTCCAGGATGACCGGAACGCGCTCCTGCCGCGCGGCGAGGATGGCGCCGGCAATGGCAGCAAGTTCCCGCCCGCCGACGCGCCGCAACACTTCCAGCGGGTCACCGAGGCCCGCCGCATGGAACGCGACCGCCTCCTGCACCGCCGCCACCTTGCGGGCGAGCACATCGCCGCTCGCCCCCGTGCCGGCGCCCACCCAGTCCTGCGCGGTGCCGCCATAGAGCGCATGGCAGACGGCAGCGGCGATGGTGGTGTTACCGATTCCCATCTCGCCCAGCACCAGCACGTCCGCCCCGCCCGCGATGGCCTGCATGCCGAACGCCATGGTGGCGGCGCAGGCGCGCTCATCCAGAGCGGCCTCGGCGACGATGTCGCCGGTCGGGATGTCGAGGGCGAGGTCGAACACGCGCAGGCCGGCATCGAAGGTGGCGCAGATCTGGTTCACCGCCGCCTTGCCGGCCGTGAACACATCCAGCATCTGGCGGGTGACGGCGGCGGGATAGGGCGAGACGCCCCGCGCGGCGACGCCGTGATTGCCCGCGAACACCGCCACCATGGGCCGGTTGGCGGTGGGAATGGCCTTGCCCTGCCAGGCGGCGAGATGAAGCGCGATCTCCTCCAGCCGCCCGAGCGCGCCCGGCGGCTTCAGAAGCTGGCCCTGACGCTCCCGCGCCGCCGCGCGCGCCTCTTCGTCAGGCCCCGGCATG
>JASBUY010000378.1 GCA_030147645.1 Aquabacter sp.
GCCGCGTCCGCTGCGCCCTTGATGATCGCCTGTACATCCTTGGGCAGGCTCTCGAACTTGGTCTTGTTGAACAGGACCTCGAAGCATTCCAGGGCCTGATGGTAGCTCTGAACCATGTAGACCTTGGCGACGTCGGGGAAGCCAAGCACGAGGTCGGAGGAGGGATTGTTGAATTCCGCGCCCTCCAGCAGGCCGCGATCCATCGCCGGGACGATTTCACCGCCGGGCACGATGGTCACCGCGACGCCCATTTCCTTGAACAGATCCGCGCCGAGGCCGACGGTGCGGTATTTCATGCCTTTCATCTGGTCGGGGCTGGTGATCTCCATCTTGAACCAGCCGAGCGGCTGGGACGGCATGGGACCGGTCAGCATGCCCACCACGTTGAGCTTCAGGATCTGCTGGGTGAGTTCGTCATACAGCTGCTGGCCACCGCCATAACGAATCCAGCCCAGCAATTCGTCCGCATCCCAGCCGAAGGCGGGTGCGGTGCCGAACAGGGAGAAGGCCTTGTTCTTCCCGTACCAATAGGCGGACACGCCATGGCCGCCATCGATGATGCCGGACGACACCGCATCGAGAACCTGGAAGGCGGGGACCACTGCGCCCGCCGCGAGCAGTTCCAGTTCCACCCGGCCACCGGCCATGGTGTTGACATAGCGGACGAAGTCGCCTGCGAATTCGTGGAAGATGTCCTTGTTCGGCCAGGTGGACTGGAATTTCAGCTTGATGGGCGCCTGGGCATGGACCGCGGGCGCCGCGACGGCGGTCGCGCCTGCGGCGATGGCCGCGGTCTTCATGAAGGCACGTCGGTTCGGACGCGCAGTCTCGTGCGAGCTGGACATATGGTTTCCTCCCTTGCGGGCCGGCCCGGTCTTGTGAAGGGCTCGATGGTGTTGGCGCACCACCCGCATGACCTTAAGAGAAGACGATACGTCATGCCTCTAGGGCAATAGACTTTCGTCGGATGAATCCAAAAAATTTCCGCGAGCGGCCGGCTTTCCGGTGCGGCGACGTTCACGGGCGTCCGTTTCGCAATCGACTTGCCCGGCGCGGGCGTCAGGAATACCAGTAACGCCCTTGCCGGCAGGGACCGGTCAGGAATGGGAGAGGCATATGGCCGAAGACCTGAAGCCGATCGAACTGCACTATTGGCCGACGCCCAATGGATGGAAGATCACCATCATGCTGGAGGAGTGCGGCCTGCCATACACCCTCAAGCTGGTGAATATCGGCAAAGGCGACCAGTTCAAGCCGGATTTCCTGGCCATCTCCCCCAACAACAAGATGCCGGCCATCGTCGATCCCGACGGCCCGGGCGGCACGCCCATCTCGGTGTTCGAGTCCGGCGCCATCCTGCAATATCTCGGCCGCAAGACCGGCAAATTCTATCCCACCGACGAGCGCCAGCGCGTGGAAGTGGACGAGTGGCTGTTCTGGCAGATGGCGGGCCTCGGCCCCATGGCGGGCCAGGCGCACCATTTCCGCATCTATGCGCCCGAGAAGATTCCCTATGCCATCGAGCGCTACACCAATGAGGTTCACCGCCTCTATGGCGTGATGAACAAGCGCCTCGCGGACCGCGAATTTATCGCCGGCGATTTCTCCATCGCTGACATCGCCTGCGTCGGCTGGGCCAAGTCCTGGGAGCGGCAGGGCCAGAAGATCGAGGAATTCCCGAACTTCAAGCGCTGGCTCGACACCATGCTGGCCCGCCCCGGCGTGCAGCGCGGCCTTGCGGTCAGCTCCGACGAGCGGCAGAAGCTCGAATTGGCCAAGGACAAGGACGCGCAGGCGATCCTGTTCGGCCAGCGCGCGCGCACCTGAGCCGCACGCCTTTCGCTCCGGCCCCGCCCTCGTGGCGGGGTATGTCTCTCCTTCTTGACCCCAAGGCTTCCATGTCGGCTGATCCGCGTCCCGTTCTCGCCGAGGCCGCCGCGCTGCTGCGCGCGGGCCAGCTGGACCCGGCCATTGACGGGTTTCGCCGCGCCGTCGCGCTGGCGCCGAACGCGCCCGATGCCCACCGCATGCTGGCCATGGCGCTGTTGCAGGCGGGCCGCGCGAAGGAAGGCGTCCAGAGCGCGCGCGCGCTGGCCCAACTCACCCCGAGCGATCCCCACGCCTTGCTTCTGCTCGGCATGGGCCTGCTCGCGTCCGGCCAGGCGGAGAAGGCGCTCGGCCAGTTCGACAAGGCCGCGCAGCGTGCGCCGGGTTTCGCGGAAGCGCAGTTCCAGGCCGGCAACGCCTTGTCGTCGCTCGGCCGCTTCAAGGAGGCGGCGGCGCGCTACAGCCGCGCGCTGGAGCTGGACCCGCGCGCCATCGAGGCGCTGGCCAACCGCGCCGTGGCCCTCTCGCGCCTGAAGCTGCATGACGAGGCGCTCGCCGATTTCGACCGGCTGATCGCGATCCAGCCCTGGATGCCGCTGCATCTCGTCAACAAGGGCGGCCTGCTGCTGGAGCGGGGCGATGCCGCCGGCGCGGCCGCAGCCGCCGCGCAGGCGCGTTCGGCCGCGCCGGGAAAAGTGGATGCGCGCCCTCAGCTGGCGCAGGCCCGGTTCGTCGCGCTCGATTTCGAGGCCGCCCGCGCCGCGGCCGCGCAGGCGGTGGACGCCGCGCCGGTGCGCACCGATCTGCGGGTCTTCCTCGCGCAGATTTTGCGGCGCATGGAGCAGTTCGACGCCGCCATCGCTCAGTGCGACGCCGCCCTGAAGCTGGACGCGCGCCTCGCCCCCGCGCTGTTCGAGCGGGGTGAGGCCCTGCGCGCAAAGGGAGACGCCGCCGCCGCCTTGGCCGATCTTGACGCCGCCCTCGCGCTTGCGCCGCGCTTCGTGGAGGCCGGGGTGGCGCGCGGCTATGTGCTGGCCGATCTTGGCCGCATCGGCGAGGTGCGGCCGGCTCTGGAGCGGGCGCTGCGCAACGGGCCGGACCATCCCGACGCGGTCTTCCATCTCGCCATGGACGATCTCGCGCTCGGCCGCTGGGCGAAGGGCTGGACCGGCTATGAGGCGCGCGCGCGCATCATCCCGCCCACCTATAATCCGCTCGCCTTCACCCGCTGGGACGGCCGCGAGACACCGCGCGCGCTGGTGGTGCAGGGCGAGCAGGGGCTGGGCGACGCGATCCAGTTCGCGCGCCTCGTGCCGCTGCTCGCGGGACGCGGCTATCCCGTCTATTTGCTGGTGCGCCCGCCGTTGGTGCCGCTGTTCCGCTCTTTGCATCCCGAGGTCACCGTGATCTCGGATCTGAGCGGCCTGGACGTGTCGGACGCCGGGCTGCGCTGGGTGCCGCTCGGCAGCCTGCCGCTGCTGCTGGAGGCGGACCCGGCGCAATGGCCCGCAGCGCCCTATCTCTCCGCCGAGCCGGAGCGCGTGCGCCAATGGCGCCATGTGCGCGAGGGCGAGGAATTTATCATCGGCATCACCTGGCAGGGCAGCACGCGCCGGGACCTCGATGTGGGCCGCTCCGCCCCGCTCGCCGCCTTCGCGCCGCTCGCCGCCCTGCCGGGCGTGAAGCTGGTGGCGATCCAGCGCAATGCGGGCACCGAGCAGATTGACGGGGTGCCGTTCCGCGCCCGGCTGCTGCGCCTGGACGAGGATTTCGACGCCGACGGCGCGTTCCTCGACACCGCCGCCTTGCTTCAGCATCTCGATCTCGTGGTCACCACAGACACATCCATGGCGCATGTGACGGGCGCGCTCGGGCGCCCCGGCATCGTGGCGCTGCGCGCCATTCCCGACTGGCGTTGGGGCCGCGAAGGCGGCGACAGCGTCTTCTACCGTTCGCTGGCCTTGGTGCGTCAGGCGCGCCCGGGCGACTGGGACGGCGTGTTCGAAACCATCGCGGAAATGGTGCGCCGGCGCATGGCGGCCCGCGCTTCCGCTGCAGGAGACACCGAGTGATGACGACGCCCGCCTCCGGCGCCCTGGAGATTCTCGCGCCCATCGCCGCCGGGGAATTGATCGACAAGATCACCATTCTGGAAATCAAGGCCGCGCGAATCACCGATGCCGTCAAGCGCGCCAATGTGATGCGCGAGCTCGATGCCCTCGATGCCCTGCGCGCCCGCCACGGCCTCGCCGCTCTCGATGCGCTCACGGCAGAGCTCAAGGCCGTGAATGAGCGCCTCTGGGACGTCGAGGACGAGATCCGTGAACTTGAGGCCGAACAGCGCTTCGACGCGCGCTTCATCGAGCTTGCGCGCGCTGTCTACGTCACCAATGACCGGCGCGCGGCGCTGAAGAAGGACATCAACCTCGCGGTGGGCTCGGTCATCGTCGAGGAAAAGTCCTATGCCGGCAGTTGAGCGGCCGGCATCCACCGTTTGAGGCATCCGAACTGTCCCGCCTGTGAACGGATTTGCCGCCCCACCTTGCAAAGCCGCCTCCGGTTCGGCATAGGAGGGGGAATGGAGACGTGGCCGAGAGGCTGAAGGCACTCGTTTGCTAAATGAGCAGACCCCTAAAAGGGTCTCGAGGGTTCGAATCCCTCCGTCTCCGCCAATTTCACCCCACAGACATTCTACCGTTGGTCAGTCGGCCCGTCGTGCTGCTGCAGCAGCCTTCGCATCTGCTCGGCATCGCGCGCACCCATAGGATTGTAAATCATCAACTTCAGGTCGGGGCGGCCGTCCACGGCGAAGGATGAAAATTCGAAGTTGATCTCGCCCACCCGTGCGTGACGGATGGTCTTGGTTCCGTCTCCGGTGGTGCGCACGTCGTTGTCGCGCCACATTCGGGTGAATTCGGCGCTGGCGCTGGAGAGCTCTTTCACAAGCGCCTGAGCGCGGGCCGTTTCGCCGGCGCGGGTGGTCTCTGCGCGGAAAGTCGCGACCAAAAAGCGGGCGACTGCCTCCCAGTCGCTTTGCGCCGCGCGGGTGGGGGGATCGAGAAAAATTCGGCGCAAGATGTTTCGCTCGGACGCCGGCATGGCTGCGTAATCAGTCAGCGCAAGCTGGGCAGCGCGGTTCCACCCGATGATGTCCCAGCTCGCCGTAGCGACTGTCGCCGGGGTCATTGGCCAGGAATCGAGAAGCCGCTGGAGGCGTGCCGAGATACCCTCCTGCAGACCGGTGTCGGGCTTCGGGGGATGGCCGAGGCCAAGCAGGAACAGATGGTCTCGCTCCGCCGCCGTGAGCAGCAGCGCCTGCGCAAGGCTGTGAAGCACGCGGGGGGAGGGCGCTCCGCCGCGCCCCTGTTCAAGCCAAGTATACCAAGTGGGACTGATATGGGCGCGCTGCGCCACCTCTTCGCGCCGCAGGCCCGGGGTGCGTCGCCGCCCGCCAAATCCCAGGCCCGCCGCATCCAGCCGTTGCCGGCGGTCCTTGAGAAAGGCGCCGAGGGTCTGCGCGGCTCGGTCTTCAGCGAGGCTGTTGGTCATTATACTAGGATAAACTCACGTCTTTAACTGGATAATATCTGGCTCATTGTCCCGCCCGCCACAAGAGGAGCGGGCCATGAGAGTTTTCGTTACCGGCGCCACGGGATTTGTCGGCGCCGCCGTTACGCGTGAATTGATCACCCAGGGCCATGATGTTCTAGGTCTCGCACGCTCGGCGCGCAGCGTGGGGGTCCTGGAGGCGATGGGCGCGCGGGCGCATCGCGGCGCGCTGGAGTTGCCCGATACGCTGCAAGCGGGCGCAAAAGCGTGCGACGCGGTCATCCATACGGGATTTCTGCACGACTTTTCGCGGTTCGCGCAGGCCTGCGCGATGGACAAGGCCGCCAACGAGGCGTTGGGGGCCGCCGTTGCAGGGAAAGGCAAGCCCCTGATCGTCACCGCCGGCCTCGCTTCGCTTGACTCGCCGGGAGCGGCCGCTGTGGAGAGCGACCCCGCATCTCCGCCCTCGGACGTCTATCCGCGCGCATCGGAAGCCGCCGCCGCCGTCCTGTGCGCACAGGGCATTGCAACCAGCGTGATGCGCCTGCCGCCCTCGGTGCATGGATCGGGCGACCATGGTTTCGTGCCGATGCTCATCGACATGGCGCGGAAAACGGGCGTCTCCGCCTATATCGGCGCGGGGGACAATGGCTGGCCGGCGGTCCATGTGGGGGATGCCGCCCGCGCGTTTCGGCTCGCGGTGGAACGCGGCCCATCTGCTGAGGTCTATCACGCGGTGGGGGAGGAGAATTTGCATTTCCGGGAGATCGCGCAAGGCATCGCGGCAGGACTGAGCCTGCATTGTGCCTCACTTTCGCAGGACCAGGCGCGCGCCCATTTCGGCTGGTTCTTTCCATTCGCCAGCATCGACCAGCCGGCCTCCAGCGCGCACACCCGCGCGCGCCTTGGCTGGGCGCCGAGCGGCCCGGGGCTTCTCGCCGATATGCGCACGGCGGGCTATTTCGGGGAGGAGACGCGGTGACGGGAGCGGCGCCGAGCGGCGCGCGGTTTGCGCGCAGCGGGAAGACAGTCCCTTAGACGATCCGCATCATGCCGATGCTCGGGCTTTCGCCCGGGCCTTTCGGCGCGTGCCTTCGCCATCGGAGAGCCAACAGATGTGGATTGCCAGAACGGTTTTCGTCGTCACGGGGCTGGCTTTGGCCGGCATG
>JASBUY010000388.1 GCA_030147645.1 Aquabacter sp.
CGCGCGCCGGTCGGCGGCGGTGAGCGCCTGATACTTCAGGAGCGACCCGGCCTTGTCCTGATTGGGCAGGATGGGATCGGCAAGCGCGCCGGAGACGAAAAAGACGCTCGCTGCCACCAACAGCACAGTCCGCACGATGGCCTCCGTGGGCAAGGGAAGGGGCCGTCCACGGCGGGCGAATCCCGGCCGCGCGGCGTCCCTCTCAACCGCCGCGCGCCGCGAAAATCAAGCCGAAAGACGCTGCCGCCCGGACCGAACGGAGCGGCAGCGGCAATATGTCAGCGGGTCTTCTCGCGCATGGTGACGAGTTCTTCCGCAGCGGTCGGATGCACGGCGATGGTGCGGTCGAAATCCGCCTTGGTGGCGCCCATGCCCACCGCCACCGCCGCGAGCTGGATCATCTCGCCCGCGTCCGGGCCGACGATGTGGACGCCGAGCACCTTCCCGCTGCCCTGCTCCACCACCAGTTTCATGAGCGTGCGCGTCTGGCGGCCCGACAATGTCGCCTTCAGGGGACGGAAGGTGGAGCTGTAGATGTCGATTGCGAGGCCTTCCTTGCGCGCGGCGGCCTCGGTGAGGCCCACCGTGCCGATTTCCGGCTCGGAGAAGACGGCGGTCGCGATCAGGCGGTGGTCCACGGTCCAGGGCTTGCCGCCGAACACGCTGTCGGCGAAGGCGTGGCCCTCGCGGATGGCGACCGGGGTGAGATTCACCCGGTTCGTGACGTCGCCGACCGCATAGATGCTCTCGACGCTGGAGCGGGACTGGGCATCCACCTTCACCGCACCGGCGGCATCCAGTTCGACGCCTGCCGATTCCAGCCCGAGCCCGGCCGTGTTGGGCAGGCGGCCGATGGCGAGCATCACCTCGTCCACCTCCACATCGGTCCCGTCCGAGAGGCGCACGCGCTTTCCGCTCTCGGTCTTCGTGATGGAAGTGAGCGTGCGGCCGCAGCGCATATGAATGCCGGAGCGCTCCATTTCCGTAGTGAGATGAGACCGCACCTCGTCATCGAACCCGCGCAGGATCACGTCGGCGCGCTGCACCAGATGAACCTCGCTGCCGAGCGCGCGGAAAAGACCCGCGAACTCCACCGCGATATAGCCGCCGCCCTGGATCAGGATGCGGCGCGGCAAGGCGGGAAGGTGGAACGCCTCGTTGGACGTGATGGCAAGCTCCCGGCCCGGAATGTCCGGCCCATAAGCGGGGCGCGCACCTGTGGCGATCAGGATGGTGCGGGCCCGCACGACCTCACCGGTCGAAACGATGCGGACCGCGTTCGGGCCTTCCACCACCGCGCGGGAGGTCACAATCTCGACACCGGCGCCTTCCGCATTGGTGCGGTAGATGGATTCCAGCCGGCCGATTTCCTTGTCCTTGTTTGCGATCAAAGTCGCCCAGTCGAAGCGCGCGTCCGAGACACTCCAGCCGAAGCCCGCCATGTCCTCCAGATCGTGGGCGAAGCGCCCCGCATAGACGAACAGCTTCTTGGGCACGCAGCCGCGAATGACGCAGGTGCCGCCCATGCGGTATTCCTCCGCCAGCATCACCTTGGCGCCATGGCGCGCCGCAATCCGGGCCGCGCGCACGCCGCCCGAGCCCCCGCCGATCACAAAAAGATCAATCTCGGTCTCGGACATGGCACAGCCTCGCGGTCGCAAATCGGATGAGTGTTCAAGACCCAAGGGCGGGCGGCGTCAAGGCCGCCGGCGGCGGCGCCGGCTTGCGGGACGGCGCTCTTGATGCTTCAAGGCGCCATGGTCTCGACGAGAGAGAGCACGCCCGCGTCCGCCGAAACGCCCCACGGCATCGGCCCCGTCTGGCTGTCCGCGCAGCCGGCGGGAGAGGGCATGCGCCGCTTTCGCCTGCCCTTCGGGCTCCGCCTCGCGCTCCTCCGCAAGGGCCGCGCCTATGTGGCGGTGCTGTGCGACGGAAAGAGCCATGCGGCGCATCCCGACCTCGCCCTCACCTTCTGCGACGGGGCGGGACGTGTCCTTGCCGAAGCGCGCATGGCCCCGGGAGAAGCCGCGCTGTTCCTCCCCAGGGGCACGGCCAGTGTTACGCTTGCGGCGCCCGCCATCTTCTCGCTCGGCCTCTATCCGCGCACCAAGCTGGCGCTGAAGCTCCATGCGGTGCGCAGCGGGCGATTTCCCGGCTTGCCGCTCGCCAAGCGCTGGAAGCATGCCGCCGCCGCCGCCCGTGACCTGCGGGGCGTGCATGCCGCGCTGCTGGAGAATTCGCCCGCCCGCACGGCGGAGCGCGCGCGGGCGTATCGCGCCTACCGCGCCCGGTTCGTGGAGGATTTCACCGCCGTCCCCGCCCCCGACCCCGAATTGGTCCTGACCTTCTTCGGCGAAGTCCCGGCGGACCGCGATCAGGCGCAGGCGCGACTCTCTGCGCTGCTGGCGCAGACCGATCCCAACTGGGTCTGGCGCGCCGCTTTGCCGGCGGGCGCGCCGCCCGATCTGCTGGATTGGGCGAAGGAGGCCGAGGCGCGCGATCCGCGATTCCGCCCGCAGGACCTGCCCCTTGAAGCGGCCGCTATGTGGGGGAGCGTC
>JASBUY010000390.1 GCA_030147645.1 Aquabacter sp.
ATCTCTCGCCGAGCCTGTGGCTGCGTCCCTATGCGTCGGTCGGCATGACCTGGTTCGCCAAGGACAGTATGCCGGTCAATGTCACCCTGGTGGAAGCGAGCGATGCCATCGAGGCCTTCACCACGGACGCCACCATTCCCAGCACCTTGCTGAACCTGTCCGGAGGTATTCAAATCTTCGATATGCGGGGCTATGAAATCCGGGCGGAGTACAAGGCGGATATCGGCGACAACTACTTGTGCCAGGAATTGAGCGCGCGGCTCGCCGTGCAGTTCTGAGCGGGCAAAGGCCGCTCCGCATGCCGTGAAATTGCAGGGGGATTTGCATGGCAAAGGTTCTGGACAATTCCACCTTCCTCGACCGCACGAGCTATCACACCACGTCGGCAACGGACACGGTCACGGCCTACGGCATCGACCCGTCCACGGTCGTCGTGGGGGGAACGGTCAAGGTGGCGCTGACGTTGGCGCGGGCCAACGATCCCACGGACCTTTTGACCATGTGCTGGGCGGACCGCCAAAAGGCGCTGGCGGATCTGAATGCCTCGGGCGATCTCTGGGAAGCGTATGGCGCCAATCAGGCCGAGTTTAACGCCGTCGTCGCAGACCTCGGCACCATGGGCATAACGGTGCTGGGCGATGCGGGCGGGACGGGTGGTTATGTTACGTCGGCCGCGTCGCGCACGATTTGGGTGGAACTGGATGCTACCCAGTTCCAGGCCGTGTTCGACACGCAGCTGAAGCAGGGATCGGAAACGCCGGGCGGGCCTGCCCTGACTTTCTGGGACGGAAATTTATCCGTTGCGGACGGATGGAACATCGACGGACTCTGGGTCGTGTCTCCCGCTCCCCCTGCGGTCGACAATATGGCGGGAAGCGTATCGGTCACGCTTCCCGAAGGTGCGCAGAGCCTCGGAAACGCCTCCTCCTTGGCGTGGCAGCAAAAAACGCTGACGCCCCAAGATGTTCAGAAACTGTATAATTTCCCGGTCAGCTCATCCACGCTGTCCACCGGTACGATCGCGCTCATCGAGCCCGACATCACCGATCTTTTGCCCGCCGATTCCGCCAGCACATTCCAGCAATTGCTGGATGCGTATCGCACGGATCTCGGCATCACCCGTCCGGCGGACTATTACACGGTCGGCCCCGCGACGGGCTATGATGCGGGCCTGGGGCAGGAGCGCTCGATGGACGTCGGCATCATCGCGGCCGGCGCACCAAACAGCCGCATCGGCCTCTATGGCGGCTTGACCACGTTCAACTCGTTCCAGCTCGCCATCTGGGACATGGTCAACAATCCCGAGATTGTCGCCTCGTCCTTTTCCGAGGTCTACAAGGCGGGCGCCGGATCGCCGTTTCACACCGCGTACGAACAGTTGATGATCGACGCGGTGCTGCGGAACATCACCATCTATAACGCATTGGGCGATGGAGGCTCGGGCGACCAGATCGCCAATGGCTTGCCCAATTCCGATCCCAATATCGGATCGCAATATGTGATCCAGGTGGGCGGCACGTCCACCAGCACGGCCACGGTCGCACCGACCGACGCGACGCTCGCGGATGTGCTCTCCAGCCTCGCGGCAGGGGATCTCGCCACCATCTGGCGCCTCGCCGCCGGCGGGCTGAAGGACGTCAACGCACAGGGCAATGCGCTCGTCATCGAGACGGTGTGGAACGAATATGTGGTCGAGGGCTTGAGCGGACCCGCTTATGCCATCAATGCGGCCGGTTCGGGTGGCGTGGACACTTCGCGTCCCACCCCGTGGTACCAGACCGATTTTGGTCTGACCCCCCTTACGGCAGGGCCCAATCCGGAGACCGGCCGCGCCGCGCCCGATGTGTCGGCGGTGTCCGGCGGCAACCTGTCCTTTCTGGTGCCCAATGCGCCCATGACAGACTATGCACCGGGCGGGGGCACCAGTGCCTCCTCGCCCTTCTGGGCCACCGCCTCGGCCCAGCTCGATGCCATTCTGGTGGACCAGGGCCTGCCGCACCTCGGCTATTTCAATGATCTGCTTTACCAGGTGGCCGCCATCTCTCCCGGCGCCTACAACGACGTCACCTATGGCAGCATCATTTCGACCTATTACCAGGGCGGCTCCTATACGACCCAGGACAAGCAGGGCAACGTCATCACCATCACGCCCACCGGCTTCGGCTATGAGACCGGTCCCGGCTATGACCTCGCCACCGGCCTCGGCACGCCGAACCTGACGCTGCTGGCGCGGAGCCTGTCGGCGGTGGTTCATACCCAATGGTGGATGACCGAGGACACCAACATGCTCGCCGGAGACGCCGGGTCGGGCTGGTCGAGCAGCGTGTCCCAAAGCCTGATGTTCCAACCCCATCTCGTATCGGACCTGGACTGGTCGCTCTCCATCGGCGGCAGCGCGCTGTCCTTCTCGGGCCTTCAATCCGGCACCTATGCTTGGTCGAACCAGTTCGCCCAGCAGAGCCTCCAGGCGGACTTCTCCTCGCAGATCGTCACTCAGTTCGACAGCTACGCCCATGGCGCGGTCTACCAGACTGAGATCGGGGCCTCCGAGGCCCTGGACGTGAGCCTCGGCGGGGGCGCCACCGGACAGCCGCAGGCGACCTTCACCAATCCCTACGGCTTCGTGGATTTCGTGTCTCAGGCCGATGCGAGCGCGATCCAGGTCGCCCGCCCGGTGGCCATCGCCGCCACGGCCGGAGGCGCCGACGACATGGACGTGGTGGTGCGCATGCGCCAGAACGGCATGAACGACCTGTCCGTGATGTTCTACAAGGTGGATGATTTCGCGGGCACGGTGCACGGCATCGCCCCCGGTGAAGCGGGTTACGAGGCCGCGACCAATCTTGCGGCCTATCAATCCGCGGCGGGCGGCACCTGGATCGACGGTGCCGGCTATGGCGCTTACAGCCAGACCTCCATCGGGGGAGTCGACATGGGCGATCTTGTCGCCATGAAGCTCTTCAACGGCAACGACACCTTCTATGCCTTCGCTTCGGCGAATGAGATGGTGAACGGGCAGGCCGTTGGCCATCTGTGGAATTACGGCCTCAACACCTGGGGCTGGGAAGACCTCTATGGCGGGGGAGACCTCGACTTCAACGACCTCGTGGTCCAGCTCGACTTCACCAGCGCGGCGGGCAGCGGCTGGCTGGTGTGAGGCACGGCGCCGGACGCGACGACTGCGTCCCCGCCTCCCGCATCCGAAAGAAATGCCCGGCCGTCTGGCCGGGCATTTTTTCTTAAGGGCCTTGGTCTCAGGGGACAGGCTCTGAACGTGCTCTATCAAGAATTTAGAGATTGATTCACCGATCAGGTTGATTCAACCTGATCGGATCAGGCTCTAAGCACGCTCCAGTCGGGCCTTGCCGGCGAACACATAGCCGATGCCCCGGGCCGAGCGCAGGGGCAGGAGAAGGCCGCATTCGCGCTCCACCTTGCGGCGCAGCCGGAACACCAGCACATCGAGGCCGCGCCCGTCCGACTCTGCCTCGCCCTGCGTGCGCGGTGGCATGAGGGCGCCGCGCGCGGCCGGCTGGCCGGGCGCCGCCATGAGGCTCTCCAGCAGAAATTTTTCCGCCGAGGTGAGCGAAATGGAAGTCCCGCCAGGGGCCTTCAACTGCCAATGGCGGGCATCCAACACCCATTCGTCGCTTTCGGCGGAATTGGCGGATGTGTCAGGACCGCGCAGGCGGCGCACCAGGTTGCGAATGACCATTTCCAGCTCGACCGGGTCGGCCGGCTTCACGAGATAATGGTCCGCTCCTGCCGCAAGGCCCTGGAGGCGGTCGTCGCGCATGGAGCGGCCGGTCAACATGATGAGGCCCGTCGGGCCGTGGTCGCGCACCATCTGTGCCGCCTCGATCCCGTCCTTGCCCGGCAGGTTGAGGTCGAGGATCACCACATGGGGGGCAAAGTCCGACAAGGCCTCCGCGAGCCGCTCTGCGCTGCCCATGGACCGCACCTCCAGCCCCACATCGACGAGGTAGCCGTGGAGACTGTCGCGCAGGTCGTCGTCGTCTTCGACCATGAGGATCTTGATCTGCATGCCGCTACGCCTTCAACATCTGCTCGCGCCCGTGGGCGCCGCCTTCCAGTTTGCGGTGGCGGGGAAGGAGAACCATGAAGGTGCTCCCCTGGCCTGGAGTGCTGTCCACGCTCACCTCGCCGCCGTGCATTTCCACCACCCGTCGAACGATGTGCAGGCCGATGCCCGCGCCGGGGCGCGAACTGGCGGTGGGTGATCGGTAGTAACGCTCGAAAATCGCCTCATGCTCCGCGGGATCGATACCCCGGCCGGAATCCGACACCCGCAGCCACACATGGTCCGGGTCTTCCCCCAGCGTCACGAAGACGTCCGCTTCGCTGTGCTTCAGGGCATTGCCGACAAGGTTTTCCACGACACTGCTGAGAAGCACCTGGTCGCCCACCATGCGGGCCTCGGAGATGCCGTTCACATGGATGGTGCGGCCGCTTTCCGCCACGCGGTCGCGGCACAGCACGCGGGTGAGCAGCGCGAGGTCCAGCGGTCCCCATTCGATCCGCATAGAGGCGCGGTCCACGAGATCGTCGGTCAGGAAGGTGTCGATGAGCGCCGACAGGCGCGACACGGCGCGCACGATCTTGCCGGCCTCCTTGCGCAGGCGGTCGCTCATGGTCTCCGTGCCGCGCTCGATGATTGTGATGGCCGCGCGCACCGTGGCCAGCGGGGTGCGGAATTCGTGGCTGACCATGACCAGGAAGTTGCGCTGCTCGCGCATGGCGACGCGCAGCGCGGCCTCCGCCTCCTGGCGCGCGCGCACCTCGGCTTCCAAGGCGGCGGTGCGTTCGGCGACGGCGCGCTCCAGGTCCTGGGCATTGCGCACGGAGGAGGCGAGCAGGCGCGCCTGAAGCGCCCGGCGCTCGCGCATGCCGGCCCGCAAGGCCGCCGCGAGCCCTCCGAACACTGCCGCCATATGCAGGATGCCGACGGATTGGTGGCCCCACTCCTGGGTCGTACTGGGCTCGGCGAGGCCGAGCACGACGAGAGCGAACCAGAAGGTGGCCACCGCATAGCTGGTGAAGCCCACGAAATACCACCAGGCCGCCGGCTCGCCGCGCCACACCCGCAAGGCGGCGAGGATAGGGAAAATCCCCGCGAGAATGAGCACACCGAGCATCAGCCCCGGCGCCATCACCGCATAATAGCCGAATGCAGACACGACGATGCCGATGCCGGCGATGATGCCATAGGCGCCGATTGCCCGCCCGAGGATGCGCAGCCGGCCCGGCGGGCAGAAAATGGAGCGGATCATGAAGGCGCCGGTCATGATGGACAGGCACCCGAACATGCCTTGGAGCCGCAGCACCGTCGTCGGGTCCAGGCCATGCAGGATCAGCGGAAGGAAGCCGCTATTGTAGAGAAAGACCAGGGCGGTCGATCCCACATAAGAGCCGTACCAGACGAACGGCGCGCTGCGCAGCCACAGGCCGAACATGAGCGCGCCGATACAGGTGATGGCCGAGGCACCAAGCGCCAGGGCCACCAGCAGCACCTCCACCGTCAGATGGCGGACGAAGGACGGCAGCCGCCAGAGTTCCGGCTTGGCGCTCAGCGAGCGCGCACCGGACAGCCGGATATAGATGTCCTCCTCCCGCCCCGCCTCCAGCACCACGCGGGCCATGAGCGTGTTGGTCTGGAGATCGCGGGCGGCCACGGGAAGCAGCCCGCCCATGCGCTTATGGATGATGGGCGCATTGCCGCTGTCGGGATCGTCGGAATCCGGAGCGTAGATGTCCACAACGTCCGCATAGGGCGCGTTGATGGCGAGATACCAGGTCCCGGCCCCTTCCGGGCTGGGACGCACCTGGATGCGCAGCCACCACGCGCCCTTGGCGGAATAGCCCACATTGAAATTGCCCGGCAAAGGCTTGAAGACGCTGGGATCCGCATCCAGCGCCTCCATGGTCGCGGTGCCGGTCTCGTCCCGATAGACCGACATATGGCCAGCCAAGGGCACCGGACCGGAATCGAGGCCAAGGACCAGCGGGCGCTCGCCCTGCGCGCCGCTCGGCGCGACCGGGGCGTTCAGCGCTGCGAGCCCGACGCCGAGGATCACCAGGATGAGCAGCAGGATCGCCGGCAAGGCGGCCCACCGTCCGCGTGCCGCGCCACGCCGCCTCATTTGCCGACGCCTCCGGACGTCGTCGTCACGCCGCGTACCGGCGGGGGGTGGACCAACCAAAGGGGGCGGGCGGCAGTCATGATCATGTCTCTGAAATTAAATGTAAGAAAATGATGCGTGATCTTAAGCGTTTTATTGCAGCATTCTTGGGATTTGTCGAACTTGTCCGGTATCCCGAGACCCGCTGGACATCCCTTACTCATCGAGGCGACGGTGCGGAAACGCCGCAAATGCGGGGTTCGGTGGGGGAGGAGAGCGCCATCCCCACCCCAAGCCTAAGTTTGACTATAAGCGGTCTTCACGGGAACGCGGAGGCCCACCGGACGTCAGCACGCATAGGGAACCGGGCTGAGTGTCACGGATTCGGTCCCTTCACTCAGCATCATCTGCGCCGCGTTACCGCCAAGCCGCGCATCGGGTGGTTCGGGCGCGAAGCGCGCGTCCACCGACAGCGCGAGACGAAAGCCCGGCGCCGGCGTTGCACTCCAGCTCAGCCATTTTCCGCGCGCGGGCAGATCCAGCGCCAGGACCCGGAGCGGATCTAGGCCGCATTGTATGATCCTTGGATCACGGGTGAGCCCGAAACCGGCCGCCTTCAGCAGGCTTTCCTTCAAGGTCCAGAGCGAAAAGAAGGCGTCTACGCGCGGGCGGGGCGCGAGCGCGCTCCAGGCGGCAAATTCCTCGGGGCCGCTGAGGAGTGCGGCGGTCTGCGGGAGGGCGAGGGAAGAGGCCACCGCCTCCCCGTCCACGCCCACGGGGCCGCAGCGGCTCACTGCCGTGAGTGCGAGGCCTTGGGCATGGGAGAGGCTCACCTCCAAGCCCTCCGCCTCCATCGGCGCCGGCTTTCCCTCGGCACTGGATGTGAACCGCCACGCCCTCGGCGGGCGCCCGGCGCAGGCCCGGCTCAGCGCCAGCCGCAGCAGCCCATGGGCGGCGATGAAATCCCGGCGGGGCCGCGGCGGCAGACGCGCGGCGCGGGCGGTTTCCTCGGCGTCGAGGAGGGTGGCGAAGGCCTCGATCTCCGCTTCCGGCAGGCTTGCGGTGGTCACCACATAGAGCGCGAGCGCCGCCGGTTTCGGCGCCCTCACAGCACGATGTCCCCGCTCGCAAGGCCATAGGCGGCCACGAGTGCGGCCAGAAGGATGAGCGCCGCCGCCACGGCCTCGCGCGCGCTGAACAGGGCGCCGTGCTGCTCGCGGCGGACCATAATGAACAGCGCCGTGCCGGGCGCAAACAGCAGCGAGGAGAGGAGAAGCAGCTTCAGCCCGCCGGCATAGATGAGGCCGGCGGCGCAGAAGGTGGCGATGCCCGCGCGTACAAGGTCGAGGCGGCGGGCCTGCGCCTGTCCCTCATAGCTCGCGCCGCTCCAGGCCAAAGAGAGGCCGAAGGCGGCGACGAAGAGATAGGGAATGAGGGCGGTGGCGCTGGTGAGGTCCACGAAAAAGCGGAAGGCGGATTCCGCGAACAGGATCAGCAGCAGGAAGAGTTGCGCGGCGAGTGTGCTCGCCCAGATGGCCGGGGCGGGCGCCCCATTGCGGTTTTCGCCCGCCAAGAGGCGCGGCATGGTGCCGTGCTTGGCCGCGCTATAGAGGACTTCGGCGGCGAGCAGGGACCAGGCGAGGAACGCGCCGAGCACCGATACGAGGACGCCGAGGCTCACAAAGGCGGTTCCGGCATCGCCGATCACGGCCGAGAGCACGCCCGCGACGGACGGATTGTGCAGTTGCGCCAGCTCCGCGCGCGGCATCACCCCATAGGAGAGCACCGTTACCAGCACGAACAGGCTCAGCACGCCGAGAAAGCCCAGTACGGTGGCGCGTCCCACATCCTCGCGGCGCCGCGCGAGGCGCGAATAGACGCTCGCGCCCTCGATGCCGAGAAAGACGAACACCACCACCAGCATGGTCTGGCGTACCTGTTCGAGAATGGCGGAGAGCGAGGGCGTCGCGCCTCCAAAGAAGTTCGCCTCCAGAAGCTCGGGCCGGATGGCGACGGCGACGATGACGAGGAAGGCGGCGAGCGGCAGGAGCTTGGCCACGGTGACGATGGTGTTGATGGCCGCCGCTTCCTTAACGCCGCGCAGGAGCAGGACATGGAAGGTCCACAGCAGCGCCGAGGCGCCCGCGAGCGCCGGCAGCGTATCCCCGTCGCCGAACATGGGCACGTAGCTGCCCAGCGTTGACATGACCAGCACCAGGAAGGCGACATTGCCGAGCACCGCGCTCGCCCAATAGCTGAGCGCCGCGATGAAACCGGCATAGGGGCCAAAGCCCGCTTGGGCATAGGCATAGATGCCGGCATCGATATCGGGCCGCCGCAGAGCCAAGGCCTGGAACACGAAGGCGAGCATGAGCATGCCCGTGCCCACGAGGCCCCAGGCGATGAGGGCGCCCAGAATGCCGGTGGCCGCGCCGAAGGCCTGGGGCAGGGAGAAGATGCCCCCGCCCACCATGGAGCCCACCACGAGACAGGCAAGGGCGGCGAGCGAGAGGGTTCCTGCCTGCGGACCGCCGGGGGAAGGGGGGGCGCCCGCGGGCGAAGGTTGGCTCATGGGTCCCGTCTCGGATCGTCCGGCGCGCGCCGCCGCGCGCCGGGATGCGGGGTCAGTGGGGCTGCGCGGGGGCGCCGGCCCAGCGGGTATGGGGCGGGATCGCCTCGCCCTTCATGACGATGGTGAGCACGCCCAGCTCGGCATAATCCCCGACCTTGGTGTCGTAGAGCACGGTGGTCAGCGCGCCGATGGACACGCCCTTGCCGATATCGATGCGACCGATCTTCATGACCCGGTCCTCGAACAGATGGGTCTGGAGATTGGACGTGGCGTTGATGCTGGCAAAATCGCCGATGGACACGCAGTCGAACTCGGTGATGTCCGTGCTGTCCATGAACACGCCCTCGCCGATCTTCGCGCCGAACAGGCGCAGCGCCCAGGGCAGCATGGGGGTGCCGCGGAACGCATCCAGCAGGATCTTGCCGGCGGTGCCCCAATCGCGCGTGGTCATGGCCTCGGTGCGCAGCGCCCACCAGGACCACAGGCCGTGATTGCCGGGCTTGTAGGTGCCCATGACCAGCCACTTGATGGCGAGCACGATGCTGGCCAGCACGAAGGAGCAGGCGATGCAGGCGGCGATGAAGGTGGGGATGAATTCGCCCCAGCTTTCCGCCGCTTCCAGCGCCGGGAAGAGCACATAGTCGGCGGTCACCGTGCCCACCAGGATGAACAGCATGGTGGGGAGCGAAGCGGCGAACAATTCGAACACCGCGCGCAGCGCGCGCCGCCAGAAGGGCGGGCGGAAGGTCTGGTTGACGTCCGCATTGTCGAACCGCTGGCGGCCGGGCAGGCGGATGGGCGGGCTGCCGAAGCGGGTCTCGCCGGGCAGCATGGGCTCGTTGGCGGGCGGCTTGGACTTGATGCCGATCAGCGCGCCGTCCGGGATGGTGGCCCCGGGCGGCAGCACGGAATCGTTGCCGATGAAGGACTGGTTGCCGACCCGCACGGTCTTGGTGGTCATCCAGCCGCGCCGCACGTCTTCGTCGCCGAGCGTCACCTCGTCGGCGACGAAGCACTTCTCGCCCACTTCGATGGTGTCGTAGCGGCCCGCGAAATTGGTCGCGATCTCCGTGTCGCGGCCGATCTTGGCGCCCATCAGGCGATACCAGGAGCGCATATAGATGGTGGAGAAGAGCGAGGAGAGGCTTTCCAGCATCACCTCGGCCGCGAGCGCCACGGTCCATTTGCGCATGTAGAAGCCTGAATGGATCGAGCAGGTGCCCGCCGGCGAACTGGGCAGGACGATCCAGCGGATCGCGGTCACCAGCATCACCGTGCCGAACATCATGATCATGGCGGTGGGCCAGGCCAGGATGGGCAGATACCACTGGAAGCCGGTCAGTTGCTGGAACACGTCGTCATAGCGGTCGAAGACGTAAAAGGCCGGGAAGATGGGCAAAAGGCTGATGGCCGGCATGGCGATCAGCAGCACCGCATAATAGAGCGACTGGAGCGCCTGGATGTGCGGGGCGGGCTCCGGCGCATAGTCAGGCCAGGAGGCGGGATTGACGTGTCCCACCTTGGCGCCGGGTGAGCCGTCCCACAATTCATAGGCCGGGACGCGGGCACCGGGCAGCAGAGCGGTGAGGTCGGCAAGTTCCGCGCCTTCGCCGATTTCCGTGTCATGGGCGAGGGCGCACGAGGTGCCGATATAGGCGTCCTTGCCGATCACGACGCGGCCGATCACCAGTTCGTTGCCGATTACCTCGGCATTGCCGATGCTCACCTTGGCGCCGATGGTCACGTCGTCGCCGATTTCCATGAGGTCGAGCGCGCCGGCATGCAGGCCGCTGATGGTCACGCGCTTGCCGACCTTGGCGCCCAGCAGGCGCATGGTAGCGGGCGCGAGCGGCGTGCCCTGCATGAGACCGAGATGGGTGAATTCGATCAACTGGCGGGCCAGCCACCAGCGGAAGAAATAGAAGCCCCAGACCGGATAGCGGCCCGGCGTCGCGCGCCAGAGCACGATGCGCTTGCCCACAATGCCGAGAATGCTGATGCCGAGCGTCACCAGCATGTAGACGCCCATGAGCTGAACAACTTCGTACCAGTGGATGACATCGTCCACCGAGATCATCTCATAGGTGACGTAGATGGTCAGCCAGGGTCCGGTGAGGGCGAGGAGCAGCAACGGCGCGCAGCACAGTTGCGCGATGCCGCAGATCACCCGCCGCGCCATGGGCGGCGGGGTGAAGGAGAGATCGAGCACCTTGCGCGGGCCGCTGGCCTTCTCGCGCTCCTCCAGCTTGGCCGCGATGGCGCGCAGCGTGCGCAGGCTGTAGAGGTCCTCCAGCGTGATGCTGGGCAGGCTCGGATTCTGGCGCACCGTGGCGAGGAAGGTGGCGGCCAGCAGCGAATGTCCGCCGAGATCGGCGAAGAAGTCAGCCTCGAAGGGGATCGCCTGACCGGGGAACAGCGGCTTTGCGGCGGCAAGCAGCGCCGCCTCGATGGGCGTTGACGCCTCTTCCTGCTCCTCGGCTTCGGCCGGCGCGCTGAGCGGGGCGACTTTGAGCGCCTTGCGGTCCGCCTTGCCCGAGGTGAGGCGCGGCAGAACCGCCATCTCCTCGAAATGGGAGGGGACCATGTAGGGCGGCAGCGTCGCCTTTAGCGCCGTGCGCACCGCCATCCGGTCGAACGGCATGCCGGCTTCCGGCACCACGAAGGCGACAAGGCGGTCGATGCCGTCATCCTTGCGCAGGACGACGGTCGCCTGCGCGATGCCGGGCAGGTCCGACATGCGGGCTTCGATCTCGCCGAGTTCCATGCGGAAGCCACGCAGCTTCACCTGGTCGTCGATGCGGCCATGGAACAGGATGCGCCCATCCTCGGTCACGCTCACCGCGTCGCCGGAGCGGTAAAGCACGGGATCGAGCCCGTCGCCGGCGAACGGATTGGCGATGAATTTCTCGGCCGAAAGCTCGGGGCGCTTGAGATAGCCGCGCGCGACGCCCGGCCCGCCGATGAGCAGTTCGCCCTCGGCGCCGGGGCCGAGCAGCTGCATCTGCTCGTCCACCACGTAGCAGGTGTAGTTCGGGATCGGGCGGCCGATGGTCACCGGTCCGTCCATGGTCACCTCGTCCACGGTGGCGACGACCGTGGCTTCCGTGGGGCCGTAGGAATTGAAGACGACGCGTCCCGGCTTGCACCAGCGCGCCTTCACGGAAGGCGGGCAGGCCTCGCCGCCGAGAATGATGGCGCGAAGCGAGGGAATGTCCTGCGGCATC
>JASBUY010000422.1 GCA_030147645.1 Aquabacter sp.
CGGCAGGCGGCGCCCGACGCGGATGTCTTCCTCGTCACCCTCGATCCGGGCTCGACCGTCACCTTCATCGCCGAGCTGGCCGGGCCGGCGCTGCCGCAGGTCTATCTGTGGGAGCCCGCCGCCTATAAGGACAAGGTCAACGCCTTCACCCTCTATCACGGCATCGTTATCGGGATATCGGCGCTGCTGGCGCTGTTCCTCACCATCCTGTTCGTGGTGAAGGGCTCGGTGATGTTCCCGGCCGCAGCGGCGCTGGCCTGGGCGGTGCTGGGGTATATCGGCCTCGATTTCTCCTTCTGGTCGAAGGTGTTCGGCCTCTCCCCCATCGCCGAGCAGTTCTGGCGGGCGGCGGGCGAGGCCGTCCTCACCGCGACGCTCCTCGTCTTCCTGTTCGCCTATCTCAACCTCAATCGCTGGCACGTGCGCTACATGCATGTGGCCGCGGGCTGGCTGGTCTTCCTCGCCGCCCTTGTGGTGGTGGCCCTTCTCGATGCGCCCGTGGCGGCCGGCATCGCCCGCCTCTCCCTCTTCGCCGTGGCGGTGGCGGGGCTCGGCGTCGTCATCTGGCTCGCCCAGCATTCCTACGACCGCGCCGTGCTCATCATCCCCACCTGGCTGCTGCTGGTGGTGTGGGTGGTGATGGCGGGGCTCACCGTGGAAGGGGTGGTCACCAACGATCTCGTGGCACCGGCTCTGTCCGGCGGCCTCGTGCTCATCGTGATGCTCATCGGCTTCACGGTGATGCAGCACGCCTTCGCCGGCCTCGGCGCCATCCAGGGCTCCACCTCCGAGCTGGAGCGGCGGGCCCTCGCCTTGGCCGGCGCCGGCTTCATCGTGTGGGACTGGGATGTGGACAGCGACCGCATCTACACCTCCCCGGAAGCGGAGGAGGCCCTGGGCCTCAAGCGCCGCTCGCTGGAGACCGAGGCGGCGGGCTGGCTGGAGGTGCTCCACCCGGCCGACCGCGACCGCTTCCGGGCGACGCTCGACGGCATCATCGACCAGCGGCGCGGCCGCATCGACCAGGATTTCCGCCTCAGGGCCATCGACGGCCACTATCTCACCTTCAACCTGCGCGCCCGCCCGGTGGTGGGGGCGGACGGCGAGGTGGTGCGCTGCATCGGCACGCTCACCGACGTGACCGGCGAGCGCATGGCGGCCGAACGCCTGCTCCACGACGCGGTGCGCGACAATCTCACCGGCCTGCCCAATCGCGAGCTTTTCCTCGACCGGCTGGATCAGGCCGTCACCTTCTCGCGCGTCGACGACACGCTGAAGCCCACCGTGATGTTCATCGACCTGGACCGGTTCAAGCAGGTGAACCTGTCCGTGGGCATGGCCATGGCGGATTCCATCCTGCTCACCGTGGCGCGGCGCATGATGCGCCTGATGAAGCCGCAGGACACGCTGGCGCGCATTTCCGGCGACCAGTTCGGCCTCATCCTCATGTCCGAGCGCGACCCCGAGCGCATCACCACCTTCGCGGACACGCTGTGCCGTTCGCTGCGCGCGCCCATCACCTTCGCCGACCGGGAGGTGTTCATCACCGCCTCCATCGGCCTCGTCCTCGCCGGCCCCGACCTTGCCAAGCGCAACGAGGTGCTGAAGGACGCGGAACTCGCCATGTATTTCGCCAAGCGGATCGGCGGCGACCGCATCGAGGTGTTCCGCCCGGCCATGCGCCAGCAGAAGATCGACCGGGTCTCGCTGGAGGCCGATCTGCGCCAGGCGCTGGAGCGCGACGAGATTTTCGTGCGCTTCCAGCCCATCGTGCGGCTCGCGGACCGGGGCATTGGCGGCTTCGAGGCCTTCCTGCGCTGGCGCCATCCCACGCTTGGGGAATTGTCGGCGGGGGAATTCCTGCCGCTCGCGGAAGAAAGCGGGCTGATCCTCGATCTCGGCCTGTTCGCGCTGGAAAAGGCGGCGCGCCAGCTCGCCCAATGGCAGCGCCAGGTGCGGGTGGACCCGCCCTTATTCATGCACGTCAACGTCTCCTCGCGCCAATTGCTGCGGCACGATCTGATCCAGGATCTCAAAGCCGTGCTCTCGCGCAATGCGGTGGCGCCCGGCTCGCTGAAGCTGGAAGTGGCCGAGGCCTTGGTGATGGAAAATCCCGAATATGCCGCCGTCATGCTGGCGCGCATCCGGGAATTGGGCGCCGGCCTGTGCCTGGACGATTTCGGCACCGGCCAGTCGGCGCTCTCCTATCTCCAGCGCTTTCCCTTCGACACCATCAAGATCGACCGCCGCTTCGTGCAGGAAAGCGCCAAGGGCGCCGCGCGCGCGGCCCGCCCGGTCATCGTGGGCTCCATCATCGATCTTGCCCATTCGCTCGGCATGGACGTGATCGCCGAAGGGGTGGAGAAGGATGCGGAGGCCGAGGAGATGGCTGCGTTCGGCGCGGAATATGCGCAGGGCGTGCTGCTTGGCGAGCCGCTGACCAGCGAGGAAACCCGCACCCTGTTCCAGCCCGCCTCGGGCGAGACGCGTCGCCGCCGTCAGGCGGCGGGGTAACGCAGCCGCCCGGCGCGCGGCCGGCGCCGCTCAGGCGTGGCCGGCATCCAAAGAGAGCATGCCGGGCTCGATGCCGAGGCGGCTCAGCGCCAATTCATACTTGCCTTCCACGCCATCCCCGAACACCAGTTCGGAATCGGCCGGGCAATGCAGCCAGCCATTGGCCTGGATCTCCGTCTCCAACTGTCCCGGCGCCCAGCCGGCATAGCCGAGCGCGAGCACGGCGCTCGCCGGGCCTTGTCCGCCGGCAATGGCTTTGAGGATATCCAGCGTCGCGGTGAGGCAGATGCCGTCATTGATGGCGAGGGTGGAGTTTTCCGCAAAATAGTCCGCCGAATGCAGCACGAAGCCGCGCCCGGTCTCCACCGGGCCGCCGCGCAGCACTTTCACGGCATCCGCCGTCTTGGGCAGGAGGATGCGGCGCGCGGCGGGCACCACGTCCAGCTGCACCAGGAGATCGGCGAACTTGATATGGGGGGCCGGCTGGTTGACCACGATCCCCATGGCCCCTTCCTCGGAATGGGCGCACAGATAGATCACGGTGCGGGAGAAACGCTCATCTTCCATGGTGGGCATGGCGATCAGCATCTTCCCGTCGAGAAACTCGCGTGTGCCTGTGCCGGCGCGGCTCTTCGGATCGACCGTCATCAGGGAAGCCTAACCCGCCCTCCGCGATTTGAAAACGCCCTTGGTGGCATCGCGCGCCGGAGCGCTCCCTGCGTCACGGGAACGTGCGCGTTCGCCCTTTGCGCTCGCCGCGCCGACGCGCTAGGCGAGAAGCATGATTGCCCGTGCCTCTTTTCGCGCCGGTGCCGGCGCCCGCCTCTGCGGCCTCGCCCTTGGTGTCGCCGGACTTCTTCTGCCCGTGCTCGCCCAGGCGGGCGAATCCCCTTGGGTGAAGACCCAGGGCGCGCAGGTGCGCCTCGTCTCGGGCGGTATCTCGGACGGCGCGCTGGAGGCGGGCATCGAGATCCGCCTCGACGCCGGCTGGAAGACCTATTGGCGCTATCCCGGCGACAGCGGCATCCCGCCCCGCTTCGACTGGTCCGGCTCGCGCAATGTGACGGGCGCGCAGGTCTCCTTCCCCGCGCCGCGCCGCTTCTCGGACGGGGCGAGCGGCCATTCCATCGGCTATAAGGGCGGCACGGTCATCCTGCCCGTGCGGGTGAAGCTGGAGGCCGCCGACAAGCCGACGCGGCTCGACCTGTCACTGGATTTCGCGGTGTGCGAGGCGCTGTGCGTGCCGGCCCAGGCCCAATTGTCCCTGGATGTGGCGCCGGGCGGGGGCAGTCCCAATGCCGCGCTCGCGGCGGCCCGCGCGGCCTTGCCGGAGCCGGCGCCCATCGGCGGGGCGGCGCCCGCCATCGCGTCCTTCACGCTGGACCGCGCGGCGCAGCCGCCGGTGCTGAGCGTGATCGCACAGACCAGCTCCGAAAAGGCGGACCTCTTCGCCGAGGGCCCGAGCGAGGCCTGGGCGCTGCCCTTGCCCGCCCGCACGCCGGACGGGGCCGGCCGCACCCGCTTCACCTTCGCCTTGGACGGGCTGCCCACCGGCGCCTCCTGGAAGGGCGCGGAACTCCGCCTGACCCTGGTGGATGGCGCCCGCGCGGTGGAAACGCCGATCACGCTGCCGAAAGACTGATCGCCCCTTCCCCGGCGGAAAATTGCCTCTATTGTCGGGCCGCCGGCGGCCTTCGGTGCCGGCCGATGCGGTTCCTCGGCCCGCTCAGCGGCGCCGCGCGATCGCGTGATCCATGTTCCAGCAACCGGACCTGCGCACCCTCGGAACGGCTCCGGCGGGCGCGGCCGGCAAGCCCCGAGCGGAGACTAAAATGGCCATTTCTGTCGGCGACACCCTGCCTGCCGCCACCTTCCGCGTGAGCACGGCCGACGGGCCGGTGCCCAAGAGCACGGACGAGGTGTTCAAGGGCAAGCGCGTCGTGCTGTTCGCGGTGCCCGGCGCCTTCACCCCCACCTGCCACAAGAACCACCTGCCGGGCTATATCGCCCGCGCCGACGAAATCCTCGCCAAGGGCGTGGATTCCATCGCGGTGGTCTCGGTGAATGATCCCTTCGTCATGGGCGCCTGGGAAAAGGCCTCCGGCGCGGACGGCAAGATCCTGTTCCTCGCCGATCCGGCGGCGGAGTTCGCGACCGCCCTCGACCTGACCTTCGACGGCGCGGCGGCGGGCCTCGGCGTGCGCTCCAAGCGCTATTCCATGATCGTCGAGGACGGCAAGGTGACCGCCCTCAATGTGGAGGACGTCCCCTCTAAGGCGGACATTTCCAGCGCCCAGACCCTGCTCGGCCAGCTCTGAGCTCAGCGCGGCCGTCCCCCATCGGGGCGGCCGCGTCTTCCACCCCGCTCAGGCGATGATGTCGGGGAACAGCTCGTCTTCCAGATGGCTGATGCGGTCCTTGAGCTGGAGCTTGCGCTTCTTCAGCCGCTGAAGCTGCAGCACATCCGGCCCGCTGACCGACGACAAGGCGGCGATGGCCGCGTCGAGATCCCGATGCTCCTGGCGCAGGCGCTCCAGCAGCGCGCGCACTTCGCGTTCGTCGTCACTGGTCATCTAGTGTTCCGCAAAGCCCCAGACCGGACCCGGGATGGAATATGGCACGCTGCCCGGCGGCTGCAAGCGCCGCGTCCGCGCAGCCCCCGGCCGGGATGCGTCCGCGCTGACGGCCGAAAATAGGGATGCAAGGTTTCCCTTATAAATCAATCGGATCGGGGTAGGGGCGACGCTGAAAGTTTTGCCTTCCCGCACGAATACCTACCCGAATGCGGTCGACTCTTCGCCGGCTCCGTGAAAGACTATGTCCCGTTGCAGACAGGGAGAGGTCGAATATGTCCGTCCAGTCGCACCTTCAGGAGCTTCAGCGCCGGCACGCGGCGCTCGATACGGAAATCTCCAAGGAACTCGCCAGCCCCGCCTCCGATCCGCTGCGCCTTGCGGAATTGAAGCGCCGTAAGCTCGTGCTCAAGGATCAGATCGCCAAGCTGCGCCCCGCAACGGTGCACTGAGGCCGGAAGGCAGGCGGCCGGAAGCGGCCGACCGGTCTGCGCAGAAGAGAGCGAGGGCGTTGCTGCCTGTCGCGTGGAATGTCGCGCGCGCGATGCCGCAGACGGTATCGCTCCGCGCCCTTCACGCCGCGCGGCGGCAGGCCCGAGGCGCCCTTTGCCCGGATGATCCTGCCGGGGCACGCCTGGGTGCGCGCGAAACTCCGCTCCGCGGTTCCCTTGGCCGCGGACTTGGGTTAAGCCGCGCCCATGGCACCTCCCCTCATCCAGCTTCAGGACATTCATCTGCGCTTCGGCGCGACGCCCCTGCTTGATGGGGCGGAGCTTTCCGTGGCGCCGGGCGAGCGCATCTGTCTCGTGGGCCGCAACGGCTCGGGCAAGTCCACTCTGCTGCGGGTCGCGGCCGGGATCGCCGAGCCCGATTCCGGCAGCATTTTCGTCCAGCCGGGCGCGACCGTGCGTTATCTGCCCCAGGAGCCGGACTTTTCCGGCTTCGCGACCGCGCTTGCCTATGTGGAGGCCGGTCTCGGGCCGGGCGATGAGGCTTATCGTGCCCGCTATCTGCTGGAACAGCTCGGCCTGACGGGGGAGGAAGATCCCGCGCGCCTGTCGGGCGGCGAGGCGCGCCGCGCCGCGCTCGCCCGCGTGCTCGCGCCCGAGCCCGACGTGCTGCTTCTGGACGAGCCCACCAACCATCTCGACCTGCCGGTGATCGAGTGGCTCGAAAGCGAGCTGAAAAGCCTGCGCTCCGCCATGGTGATCATCAGCCATGACCGCCGCTTCCTGGAAAACCTCTCCCGTTCCACCATCTGGCTGGACCGGGGCACGACGCGCCGCATCGACCAGGGCTTTTCCGCCTTCGAGGGCTGGCGCGACGATCTGCTGGAGCAGGAGGAGAAGGAGCGCCACAAGCTCGACCGCAAGATCGTCGCGGAGCTGGACTGGCTGCGCTACGGCGTCACCGCCCGGCGCAAGCGCAATGTCCGCCGCCTCGGCGACCTGCACGCCATGCGCAAGGACCGCCGCGAGGAGCGGCGCGGCCCCGGCGCGGTGAAGATCACCGTCACCGAGGGCGATGTGTCCGGCAAGCTGGTGATCGAGGCGAAGGAGATCGCCAAGAGCTTCGGCGATCTTCATGCCGTGCGCCCGTTTTCCACGCGCATCCTGCGCGGCGACCGGGTGGGCATTGTCGGCCCCAATGGCGCGGGCAAGACCACCCTCTTGAAGATGCTGATCGGCGATCTCGCCCCGGACAGCGGCAGCGTGAAGATCGGCGCCAATCTGGAAATCGCCAGCCTCGACCAGAAGCGCACCGCGCTCGACCCGGAAATGAGCCTGCGCGATGCCCTCACCGGGGGCGGGGGCGACACGCTGATGGTGGGTGGCCAGCCCAAGCATGTGATGGGCTATCTGAAGGATTTCCTGTTCACGCCTGACCAGGCCAATTCCCCGCTGCGCGTGCTCTCGGGCGGCGAGCGGGCGCGCCTCATGCTGGCCCGCGCCCTGGCGCTCCCGTCCAACATGTTGGTGCTGGACGAACCCACCAACGACCTCGATCTGGAAACCCTCGATCTGCTGCAGGAAATGGTTGCGGACTATCCCGGCACGGTGCTGCTGGTAAGCCATGATCGCGACTTCCTGGACCGCACGGTCTCCTCGGTGATCGCTGCGGAGGGAGACGGGCGGTTCGTGGAATATGCCGGCGGCTATTCCGATCTCATCACGCAGCGCGGTCACGGGGTGCAGGCGCGCGGCGCCGCTGCACCCGCCGCCAAGACTTCGGCGTCGGCATCCGCGCCCGCCGCCAAGCCTGCCGCGCCCAAGAAGGCGCGCCTCACCTTCCAGGAACAGCACGCGCTCAAAAGCCTGCCCAAGACCATGGACGGTCTGCGCGCGGAAATCGAAAAGCTCGGCGCGCAGATGGCCGACCCGGACCTTTATGCCAAGAACCCGGCCAAGTTCGAAAAGACCTCCGCCGCCCTCGCCAAGGCCCAGGCCGACCTCGATGCCGCCGAGGAAGAATGGCTGCGTCTGGAAATCCTGA
>JASBUY010000432.1 GCA_030147645.1 Aquabacter sp.
TTCATCCAAGCATCGTGCGCGTGTTCGACAGCGACCATGACGGCGACAACCATTTCCTGGTGATGGAATTGCTGCAGGGGCGCACGCTCGCCGCCGTGCTGCGCGAGACCGACGGAAAGCCTCTGGAAGCCCGGCAGACGCGCGGCGTGGTGCAGAGCGTGGGCTCCGCCCTCGCCTTCGCCCATGGGCGAGGCATGATGCATGGGGATCTTAAGCCGGGGAACGTGTTTGTCGGCCGGGACGGCAGTGTGAAGGTGCTGGATTTCGGGCTCTCTCAAGGCGCGCCCGATGCGAATGCCGGAGAGGACGCGACCGTCCGCCTTCTCGATCTGGTGGGCGCCCTGACCCCCACATTCGCGTCACCCGAGCGCCTCGACGGGGCGGACCCCAGCCCGGCTTGCGATCTGTTTGCCTTCGGCGTGCTGATCTACCAGATGGCCAGCGGCCATCATCCCTTCCAGCGCAAGAGCGCGCTGGAGGCGCGCACCGCCGGTCTCGCGCCCGCCCGGCCGGACGGCCTCAGCGGTGCCCAATGGAATGCGCTTCAGAGCCTCCTGGCCTTCGAACCCTCCAGCCGGCCGGCCCGCATCGAGGTCTTCCTGGACCGCTTTCTGGCGGAGAGTTGGCAGCTTCCTCGGGTGCGCGGCCGCTTTACGCTCCCGTGGCGCTCCGCTTCGAGCGTGCGGTGAAATGAGCGGAACCATGATCCAGACCGAACAGGCCCTCCAGACCCTGGAAACCCTCTGCCGGGAAATCGCACGCGGCCAATACGACCATTCGGACGATCTGTTTGCCCTGACCGGCGCGCAGGAGGCGCCGGAAACCGTGCGGCATCTGGCCGAATCCTTCGGCTTCATGCTGGTGAGCGTGGAGGCGCGGGAAATGCGCCTCACGCAATTGGTTGAGGAATTGCAGGGATTGCGCCTTCAATTGGAGGAGGCCAACGCGAAGCTCGCGCAGGAAAATGCCTCCCTTTCTTCCACGGTCGCCGAACTGACGGTTCAGATCGATCGCCAGCGCTTCAAGCGCGAGGTGGGGGCGATTGCGGAATCGGAATATTTCCAGGACTTGCAGAAACGCGCACAGGATTTACGCGCCCGCCACAAGAGCGCGGCGCCGGGGGGCCGGGAATGACACGCATCGTCTCCACCCATTCCTATCGGGGCGGAACCGGGAAATCGACCATCACCGCCAATCTCGCTTACCTGCTGGCTAGCGAGGGCGCGCGCGTGGGGGTGGTGGATACCGACATCCTCTCGCCAGGCATCCATGTCCTGTTCGGAATGGAGCCCGGGAGCGCGCACTATACGCTCAACGATTATCTCTGGGGCCGCTGCACCATCGATCAGGCGGCGGTGGACGTGACCGCCGGTGCCTTTCCGGACGGGGCGCCCAAGGGCGGATCGATCCATCTGCTCCCCTCCAGCATGCAGACGGGCGAAATCGCGCGCGTGCTGAAGGAGGGGTTCGAGGTGGACCTGCTGAACGAGGGGTTCCACACCCTGAGCCAGCGCCTCTCCCTCGACTATCTGCTGATCGACACCCACCCTGGCGTGAATGAGGAGACCCTGCTCTCCATCGCCATTTCCGACACCCTGCTTCTGGTGCTGCGCCCGGACCATCAGGACTATCAGGGAACGGCGGTGACGCTTGAACTCGCGCGGCGGCTCGATGTGCCTCAGTTGCTGCTGCTGGTGAACAAGGTTCTCCCCGCCTTCGACCGGCGGGAATTGTCGGACCGTGTCTCCACCGTGTTCCGCACCCCGGTTGCGGCCGTTCTTCCGCTCAATGAAGATCTCGTCCGGCTCGGCAGTTCCGGCCTGCTCGCGGCTCTCACCCCAAAAAACGACTATGTGAGCGCGCTGAGACCGGTGGCGCAGCTCGTCCAGGCCTGATTCTTATCGCCCCTGAAACGCGGCAAGGAAGGCGCCCGCATCCTTCGGACGCTGGTCCTGGGAGAAGGCCAGCGCGGCATTCACCGCCCCCTGCATGGCAGGGGTCAGGCCTTCGATGGGCGGCGGCACCATGCCGAGCTTCTCCGCTTCGGTCGCGGGAATGCGGTCGAAGGGGTGCTTTCGGGTCAGGAGCAGGTGGATGATGCAGCCGAAGGCATAGACGTCGTCGCGTGGATCGCGCGGCCCGCCGCGCAACTGCTCGGGGCTCGCATAGGCCGGCGTCATGGCTTCCAGGGCGGAGACGTCGAAATCGCCCGTGCGGGCGGCGCTGGCGATGCCGAAATCCAGCACCTTGAGCGGCCCCTCCTGGGACAGGAACAAATTGGCAAGCTTGAGGTCGGCATGGGTCACGCCGCGTGAATGGGCATGAGCGAGCGCCGCGAACATGTCGCGGATGGCGTGCCAGGCGGCCGGGCTTCCCGCGAATTGCTTGTCGTCCCGCAGGCAGGCGTCCAGCGAACGGCCCTCCAGCAATTCCATCACGATGAAAGGATGGGTGCCGTCCCGGTCGAAATCGTGGACCGCGACGATATTGGGGTGGGACAGGTCCTGGGTGCGCCGTGCCTCCGCTTCCATGGCGCGGAGCGCGTCGGGATGGGCACCGAAATTCCCGTTCAGCAGCTTGATGGCCACATAGGGCCGATTGTCCGCGGCTTCCACCCGCCGCCGGTCCACCGCGCGATACACCACGCCCATGCCCCCGCGCCCCAATTCCGCGTCGAGCACGAAACGGTCGCGCAGAAGCTGGCCGACCCGGTTCTCCTCGCGCCCATCGCGTCCGAGCAAGATGGGGCGGCCGGAGCCCTCCGCGCTCTTACGGGCATCCTGCCGCATGCGCGCTGAGCGAAAAGCCGCCAGCGCATCGTCCAACTGGCGCTGGTTCTGGCGCTCGCGCGCTTCCCCGCCTTTGCGCAAATCCTTGAATTGTCCGAGCAGCGCGGACATCACCACCGAGTCCACCCGCTCGCGCAGGGTCTCCTCGCGCGCATCGGGCGGATTGGTGTCCACGGGCAGTTCCGGCAAATCCTTGGCCACAGGGGCGGCCGGGCGGCCGGCTTCCTGGAACAGCATCATGGCGAGGTCATAGGGCATGCGCCCGAGATTGATCTGCTCCTGGAGCGCGGCGGAGAGCTGGGTGAGCGCGGGATCGCAGTCCCGGCAATAGGCGCGCACCTCCACGGCCAATTGGTCGAAGGTGCGCCGTCCCGTGAAGAATCCACCGAGGATGTCGGTCAGACGGGGATCAATGGCCACTTTGTCGTTCGCCTCACATGCGACCCGGCTGGCGGATGTCATACCGCGCGAGCTTTTCCACTAGGCTACGGCGCGAGATCTTCAACAGATCGGCAGCCCGGCTCTGGTTCCAGCCGGTCTCCCGCAGCTTCACCTCTATGATAGCCGCTTCGTAATTTTGCACCATCAGGCGCAGACCGGATTCCTCTTCGTCCGCCTGCACCACAGGCGCGGGTGTTCCGGCAGTGGCGAGATCGTTGGGCAGATGGTGCGGCTCCAGCCGCGCGCCGTCGCACAGGATGACGGCCCGTTCCACGATATTGCGCAATTCCCGGATGTTTCCGGGATAGCGCCACCCCAAAAGGCGGTCCAGCGCCTCCGGCGACAAACCCGGCGGCCGGCGGCCAAGCGAGGCACAAGCCAAAGTCAGGAAATGGTCGATCAGCGCCGGAATGTCCTCCGTGCGCTCACGCAGCGGCGGGAGCGTGATGGGGAATACCGAGAGCCTGTAATAAAGGTCCTCGCGGAACTGCCCCTGGGCGATCTTCGCCGGCAGATCGGCATTGGTCGCCGCGACAATGCGCACATCGACGATCTCGGTGCGGGTATCGCCCACGGGCCGCACCTCGCCCTGCCCCAGGAGCCGCAGGATTTTGGCCTGGAGACCGAGCGGCATGTCGCCGACTTCGTCGAGAAACAGGGTGCCCCCATTGGCAGCATGGACAAGACCCGGCCGATCCGCCTGAGCGCCCGTGAACGCGCCCTTGCGATAGCCGAACAATTCGCTTTCCAGAAGATGCTCGGGCAGCGCGGCGCAATTCTGGACCACGAAGGGCCGCGCCGCCCGCTGGCTCGCGGCATGCAGCATCTTCGCGAACACTTCCTTGCCGGTGCCGGTTTCACCCAGCAGCAGGACCGGGACATTGGCGGGCGCCGCACGCTGGAGCAGGGCATGGGCCACCTGAAAGGCCGCGCTCGCACCGATCACGCCATCCTGCGAGGACCGCTGCTGGCGCAGGCGGGTATTTTCCTCCTCCAGATCGGTGCGCGCCCGGTCGAGTTGGCGGATCAGGCGGCGGTTTTCGTCGAACAGCCGCGCATTGGAAATGGCGACTGCCGCATGGGCCGCAAAGCAGCGCACGATGCGCTCGGAACGCTCGCTGAGTGCCCGCCGCCCGTCGCTCTCCTCCATGCGGACATTGGTGAGTTGCAGCACGCCGAGAGTCATGCCCTCCAGCGAGCGCAAGGGCAGCGCAACAAACGAGCGGGTGCGAAACGCGGTGCGCGCCTCGCGCGCATACAGGGCAGAGAAATCGAAACCTGTATAGGCCCGCACATCGGCGAGGTTCACCACCTTGCCGGTAACGGCCGCAAACGCGCTGGGATCGTCCAGATTAAAGGAATTGGCCGCGCGATAGAGCGCGACCGACTGGTCCAGCGTCGCGAGGCTCGGCTCGGCTTCATTCTGACCCACAAGGCAATGCAGTTCGCGCCCGGTGCGATCCAGCACCAGAACGCGACCGCCTTCTGCCGATGTCAGCCGCCGCGCGGCGCTGACGATGGCATTGAGGAGGCTTTCCAGCCGCCGCTCGGTGGCGAGCGCAGTGGTTACCTCCATCAACTCTTCAAGGGCGTCCAGCGACTCCGTATCCACGACCTGCACCGGTGCGCCACCTAGGCCAGTTCGCGGTCGGGCTGGACTTCTTCCGATCCGCTCTCTTCGCCCGGCCCGGCGGCGAAAGCCTCTTCGATTTCCCCATGTTCTTCCACGGTCGCGTCGGGCGCATCGCTGAACACATAGGCGAACCGTCCGTCTCCATCGAGTTCGACTCGCAGCGCGTCTGCCTGCTTTTCCTCGCTCATGCGCGCGAGCAACTCGGTGGCGATCTCGGGCAGCAAGGTCTTGGAGACGATGTGGTCGATATTGCGCGCGCCGGTCTCAACCTCGGTGCAGCGTTCCGCGATTTGCTGAACGACCGCGTCGCTGTAGGAGAAGGCCATCTTCTGGCTCTCCCGCAGGCGCCTTCCAACCCGATCAAGCTTCAGGCGAACGATTTCGCCCAGCGTATCGCCGAGCAGCGGATAGAACGGCACGATCTGCATGCGTGCGAGCAGCGCCGGCTTGAAGTGGCGCGACAGGGTCGGGCGAATGGCCCCCACCAGATCATCCACCGAAGGCCGCTCCGCCGCGATTCCCATCTGGGTGATTTGATCGGTGGCGAGATTGCTGGTGAGAATGACGATGGTGTTCTTGAAGTCGATGACGCGCCCTTCGCCATCGGAGAGAACGCCCTTGTCGAAGACCTGGTAGAACAGGTTCATGACCTCGGGATCGGCCTTTTCCACCTCGTCAAGGAGCACCACGGAATAGGGCCGCTGGCGGACAGCTTCGGTCAGGATGCCGCCTTCGCCATAGCCCACATAGCCGGGCGGCGAACCGACCAGTTTGGAAACAGTGTGGCGTTCCTGAAACTCCGACATGTTGATGGAGACGAGGAACCGCTCGCCGCCAAACAGCAGATCGGCGACCGCCGTCGCGAGTTCCGTTTTGCCGACACCGGACGGGCCGACAAAGAGGAAGACTCCCATGGGCTGGGTGGGGCTGTTCAACCCCGCTTTCGCTGCCCGCATGCCTTCATCGATCGCCGAGATGGCTTGGGGCTGGCCCTTGATCCGCTTGGCGAGATTGTCGGCGAGGGCAAGGACAGAGGCGGCTTCGTCGCGCACCATGTTGCCCATGGGGATGCCGGTCCAATCGGCGATCACATGGCCGATGGTCTCGGGCGTGACTTCATAATGGAGCAGGCCGGCGCGCCCCTGATGGGCACGCAGTTCCGAAATGGCGCTGGAGAGGCGCGCCCGGATCTCAGATTCACCCGCGTCCACACCATCCTGGCGCTCGGCCTCCCCCTCAGCCGTGTCGGACGCCTTGGCCTGGAGCGCATTCAGGTCCTGGCGCAGCGTGAGGATGCGCTCAACGAGAGCCTTTTCGGTCTGCCAGCGGGCATCCATCTGCTGGATGTCGACGCGCAGCGCCGCGATATCGGCTTCGATCTCGGCGCAGCGCGGATTGTCCTCTCCTCCGAGAGTGGCGCGATCGCGATGCAGAGCGGCGAGTTCGCGTTCCAGCATGGCGATGCGGCGCTCGGTGCCCTCCAGCGCCTGGGGACGGCTGGAGAGGGAAAGCTTCACGCGGGCGCAGGCCGTGTCCAGCACGTCCACCGCCTTGTCCGGCAATTGCCGGCCGGAAATATAGCGGGCGGAAAGCTGCGCGGCGGCCATGACAGCGTCGTCGCGCACATACACATTGTGGCTGCGCTCATAGATGGGGCGCAGACCGCGCAGGATGGTGGCCGCGTCCGTGGGGCTCGGCTCATCCAGCTTGACAACCTGGAACCGGCGTTCGAGGGCCGCGTCTTTTTCGAAATACTTTTTGTATTCGCTCCAGGTGGTGGCCGCGATGGTGCGCAATTCGCCGCGTGCGAGCGCCGGCTTCAGTAGATTGGCCGCGTCGCCGCCCCCGGCAGGGCCGCCAGCGCCCACCAGCATATGGGCTTCGTCTATGAACAGGATGATGGGCGTGGGAGACGCCTTCACCTCTTCCACGATCCCCTTCAGGCGATTTTCGAACTCGCCCTTCACGCCTGCGCCGGCCTGGAGCATGCCGAGATCAATGCCGACCAGTTCCACCTTCTTGAGGAAGTCGGGCACATCACCTTGCGCGATCTTCAGCGCGAGGCCTTCCACGACGGCCGTCTTGCCAACGCCGGGCTCGCCGACGCAGATGGGATTGTTCTTCCGGCGCCGACCCAGAATGTCGATCATCTGCTGGATTTCGCGATCCCGGCAGAAAACCGGGTCGATCTTGCCGGCCTTGGCGAGAGCGGTGAAATCGGTGGCGAACCGGCCGAGCACGCTGTCGGGAGAGCGCGTCCCCGTCCCCTCACCCTTGCGATGCGGCTCGGCGCCCGTAAGAGCAGGACCGGCCTCTTCGGCGGAAGCGGCGAGCAGATCGTGAAACTTCGCCTTCAATTCCCCCGCCGGCACCTGGCGGACCACCTCCCACCAATCGGTGAGGCTGAAACGTTGCGCATTGTTCAGCACCGCAAGCAGGACGGTGCCCGAGCGGATGGAGCCGAGCTTCAGCTCGACGGAACCTACGAGCCAGGCGTCCGTCAGAATTTCAATGAGGCTGGGTGCGAAAACGGGCCGGCCCGGATTGCCGGATTTGAGATCCTCGACCGCGCGTTGAAGCTTGCGCTTCAAACTGGGAATGTCGGCCTCGAACCGGCGCAGCGCGAGGACGAAATCGCGATCCGCGTCGTCCACCATGGTGAGCAGGAAATGCTCGAGGGTGACTTCGTAGTTCCCGCGCCCGACGGCGAGCCCCGCGGCAGTCTCCAGCGAGCGTTTCGCATAAGGCCCGAGGCGGTCGAGCAAGGACTTCAGATCGAGCGAAAGCATGGACACCTTCCCGCAGTGCCGTGCATCGGCTCCCAAGATGGGGCGACGCGGACGGAAGCGCGGGGCGAGCCCTGCCGGGAAAAAGCGCATGCGCTGCTCCCGGGTCGCCCCGCGCTGCGCAGAAAAGCGGTAGTACGTGACCTAGCAATGACATTGAAAACAAAGGACCCGGATCGCTGTGCGATCCGGGTCCAGAAGGCCGCCGATCAGGTGGCGGGCTTGCGCCAGTCGTCGGAGCCGGAGGTGCCGGCCTTCTCGTGCGTCCAGGTCACCTTGCGGTAGGTGAAGGACCACTCATCCATGTGCTGGAGTTGGGCATTCTCGGGCAGCAGGCAGTTCGGGATGATGGCCTTGCCGTCCACGAGAACCGCGTCTTCCCACTTGATGGTGAAGTATTTTTCCTGCTGGCCCTTCGAAGAAGTCCGCCAGAAGGAGAGCGTGACCTCGGTCAGCACTTCGCCGGTGGCGAGCGCCTGCCACAGCAGGGGCGACGCCTTGTCCTGATACTTGGTCAGGGTGGCGGGCTGGTGCACGCGCGAACCGGTCGGCTGGCCGGACTGCGGGTCGCGGGGGATGATCACGTTGGAGGCGAACGCCTGGACGATGGATTCGTCCTCATGGCCTTCCTGCCACAGATTGCCAACGCTATCGGCGGTGAAGGCGCCCTTCGTGATGTCGCCCTGCTTTTCGCCCTTGATTGCCACATAAGCGGGAGTAGGCATTTCGGATCTCGTCACTTGTAACCGGTGGTGTACCGGCGCCACACAGTTCGCAAGAGTGATGCCAGTTTGCCTTCACCCGACCGTCATAATTCGACAATGCTGTGCCACCAATACTTTCGGATGTTTTTTAGAAGGCTTTCACGCGCATCTGGATACGCTGCTCGTCGGAGTCTCTGCGCAGAGTTAGGCGCAATCCCGGGAGGTGAGCGGGGATCTGCGCAGTGTCACAATACCGCCACCGCGCCGACGGCCCGGCGTCATCAATAGGCAGGGGCCGCACGTGATACGTCGCCCACCGGCACCAGTTGGCATTCCACCGAGAGAAAGGCGCGTGTCTTCAGGTCGATCAGAGCTTCCCCTTCGCAGCGATAGCCCTTGGTGGCTGCCACCGCATCCCCGGCGATGGCATATGCCAGGACCGCGCGGCCCTTGAAGGAGCGCTGCTCGCGGGGCGCGATGCGCAGGATCAGATTGAGCGTCTCGCCCTCGGCGGACACTTCCCGCCACGCACCCGGGCCATTCCCGGCGGGTGCGGAGAGGATCGCGTCGCGGATCGCGAGCGAGAGGATCTTTTCATAAGGATGGATATCGCGCTCCGGCGGCCGCCACGTCATGCTTCCCCTCCCCCCGGCATTTCACCGGCGCGGGCCATCGCCCGCACCTGTTCGGTCAAGTCGTTCAGCCCGGACCCGCCCGCTCCAAGAACCGCGACGGCAAGGCTCGGATACCAGAGCGCGCGTCCCTCGCGCTGTGCCCAGGTCCAGGGCCGGGCCGGCGGCACGACCACGACCCCCGCCTGCCCCAGGGCACCGGCCAAATGGGCCGCCAGCCCGTCCGGCGCGATGACGAGGTCCATCTGAGCGATCAGCGCCGCGAGATCGCCCGCGTCCGAGATATGAAGACCCGCATCCAGCACCGAAGGGGCACCTTCAAGATCCTGCCGGCGGGCATCGAAGGCGAGAGAGACCAATGTCGCATCGCCCCCCAGTGCAGCGGTCACGCTCTCGACCAGCCCGCCAAGCCCAAGCTCCGGTCCCCACATGAGGCCGACCTTCATGCCGGGATATTCGGCGAGCGCCTCCACCCACTGTGCGCAGCGCGCGGGATCCACCGTCACATAAGGCGCGGCGGAAAAATCGGAGAGATCGACACCCACGTGCTTCGGCACCTCGCTGAGGGGGACAGCGTCGGCCGGTGGCGGCGCGAGGGAGAGGTTTAGGCCCGGAACAGTGGCAAGCAACGGCGCCAATGCGGGATCGATATGGCAGACGGGAGGACCGCCATCCGCCCCAGCGCAGCGTGCGAAACGGGCGAGCAGGAGCGCATCGCCGGCCGGGAGCGTCGCCGGCACCACGATGGCAGCGACAATCTGCGGCTCGGCCTTTATCGGCCAGACCTCTTCCACCCGGCCCAGAGCCAATTTCAATTCGTCCTGCCAGAAGGCATAAGCCGCCTCCCCCGGCGCGCCGCGCGCTGCCTGGCTGGCGCAGACCAAGGACTGCTCCAGGCGCCCCGCCAGCCGAAGCAAAGTCGCCATCCGCATCAGGAGTGCAGGGTCCTGAGGCGCCCGGCGCACCAGGCCCGCAAAGCGCGCGATCCCCCCGTCCGCATCTCCCTTTTCCAATTGCAGGCGG
>JASBUY010000437.1 GCA_030147645.1 Aquabacter sp.
CAGCGGACCCAGCAACAGTGCGGGTTTGCCGGGGCCGGCGGTGACATGCCACAGGCGCACGGTGGCCACCAGGCGCCCGTCCGGGCCATGGGCGACCAGGGACAGCCCGTCCGCCGGCAGCCGCCCCTCGCGGATGCGCTCGGACGATTTCAGGTGGCGCTCCGGCATGCACAGGTCCAACAGGGCCTCGCGCGCACCAGCCTCTTCCCATTTCTCAGCGACAATCTCAGTCATCGGCACCTCCTGTGCCACAACCGAAGGCCGAAAGACGCCGACCCGGCCGCGCAGAAGCGCGGCCATCATGTCCCAAGCGCGGCAAGAGCTTGCGCCTGCTGCATGGCAGGGTCGCAATCAGGCCGCTCTCGGCAGGGTCGGAACGGAAGCCGTGATCTGGTTCAGATCACGTAGGACTTCAGCGGCGGGAAGCCGTTGAAGGCCACGGCCGAATCGGTCGTGGTATAGGCGCCGCAAGCCTCGATGAGGATCTTGTCGCCGATGGCCAGGGACACCGGCAGGTCCACCGGGGTCTTCTCATAGAGCACGTCCGCCGAATCGCAGGTCGGTCCGGCCAGCACGCAGGGCGCGGTATCGTCGCCGTCGCGCGGGGTGCGCAGCGGATAGCGGATCGCCTCGTCCATGGTCTCGGCGAGACCGCCGAACTTGCCGATGTCGAGATAGACCCAGCGCACCGCCTCGCCCTCGGACTTGCGGGAGATCAGGACCACTTCGGTCTCGATCATGCCCGCATTGCCCACCATGCCGCGGCCCGGCTCCACGATGGTCTCGGGGAGCGCATTGCCGAAATGCCGGCGCAGGGCGGTGAAGATGGCGTCACCATAGGCCTTCGCGGACGGCACGTCCTGCAGATACTTGGTGGGGAAGCCCCCGCCGAGATTGACCATGGAGAGCACGATGCCGCGCTCGGCGCATTCCGCGAAGATGCCGGCGGCAGAAGCGAGCGCCTGGTCCCAGGCATTCACGTTCTTCTGCTGCGAGCCCACATGGAAGGACACGCCATAGGCCTGAAGGCCGAGCCGGTGCGCATGCTCCAGCACGTCTACCGCGAGTTCCGGCTCGCAGCCGAACTTGCGGGACAGCGGCCATTCGGCGCCGGCACCGTCGCACAGGATGCGGCAGAACACCTTGGCCTGCGGCGCGACGCGGGCGATCTTCTCGACTTCCTCGTAGCAATCCACCGCGAACAGGCGCACGCCCATCTTGTAGGCGCGCTCGATGTCGCGCTCCTTCTTGATGGTGTTGCCGAAGGAGATGCGCTCAGGACCGGCGCCCGCCGCGAGGGCAAGCTCGATCTCCACCACCGAGGCAGTGTCGAAGCACGAGCCCATGTCCGCCAGCGCCTTCAGGATGGCGGCGTCGGGGTTCGCCTTCACGGCATAGAAGACGCGGGTGTCCGGCAACGCGCGCGAGAAGGCAGCGTAATTGGCGCGGACCACGTCCAGATCGACGACAACGCAGGGACCATCCTCGCGTCGGGTCTTGAGAAACTCGCGGATGCGATCGGTCATGGAAACCTCCCCGTGACCTGAAGCCTCGTGAAGCGCGGACATCCGCGCGACGACTGACGGACCGGCCTTTCGGGCCTGTCCGGGGCACGCACTCGCGGGAGAAAGGCGGTGTGGAAGCGCCTTGATCCCGTCGGGCCGTGCCCGCTTCGCCGGTCGCAAACCGGCCGCATCTTCGCGCCGAAGGCTTCCCCTGCCGCGAATCGGCCAGGAGCCGACGCGAAGCATCGAATGGGGACGCGCACGATTGGAGAGGGGAATCCCGCTCCGCACGGCCGGCAAGAAGTAGTGCCTCTTCAGTAACGCCAGCCTTTGGAGGGCTGACCGAGACCAAAAAAGCCCTTACGTCGTTGCTTCAAGTCACGTCCCCCGCGTGAGGAGCGGGGTGGGCCGGTTCCCTCCGGCTATCGGTCGTCCTGGCAGCTTTCCGGCCTCTTGTCCGGACTTCCACCGACCGACACGCGACCACAGGCACGTGCGAATTTGGGCAACCGCGATGTAGGAGAATTCGCCCGCCCATGCAAGTGGCAACTTGCAAAAATTTGCACCGCAGCATCGCCTCATTGCTAGGCTGGCGCCGCAGCGCACAGCAGCGCGGCTCTTTATAAGCGTTGAGCCACCCGAGGACGCCGGCGTTCACATCGGCGCGATGACATCGCATTGCGGGCAAAGTCCGGGCAGCGGCCGCATGTTGGAGCTTCGGCATGCCAAAGCAAGGCTCCCCGGCGATAAACGCCTGTCGAATTGGAGCATACAAATGGATGCGTCTGCCGCACCTTGGTCCGCGCTCCATCGCCGCGCGGCGGCGTTTATCCTTGATCGACGTCAAGCGCCAAGGCAGATTGCCACTCTAAGATTGGAAGAATTCGCGATCAGCTTTCGCGCTTTCGGCCCACCCCGCGCCCCGGGACGATTATGAACTACGATTCCTTCTTCGCCGATGCCGTCGATGCCCTGCGCCGGGAACGCCGCTATCGAACCTTCGCGGAAATCGAGCGCGACGCGAGCCGCTTCCCCCGCGCGCTCTGGCATTCGGCCGGCGGGCCGCGCGAGATCGTGGTGTGGTGTTCCAACGACTATCTCGGCATGGGCCGCCATCCGGCTGTGATCGAGGCGATGCGCGAGACGGCCGCGCTGCGCGGCGCCGGTGCGGGCGGCACGCGCAACATCTCCGGCAACAGCCACGAGATCGTCACGCTGGAACACGAGCTGGCGGACCTGCATGGCAAGGAGCGCGGCCTGATCTTCACCTCGGGCTATGTCTCCAACGCCACCGGTATTTCCACCATCGCCAAGCTGATTCCGGACTGCGTGGTCATCTCCGACGAGCTGAACCACAATTCCATGATTGAGGGCGTGCGCCAGGGCGGCCGGCAGAAGGCCATCTTCCGGCACAACGACCTCGCGCACCTCGAGGAACTGCTCCAGGCGGCTGGCAATCGCCCCAAGCTGGTGGTGTTCGAAAGCGTCTATTCCATGGACGGCGACATCGCGCCCATGGCGGAGATTTGCGACCTTGCCGAACGGTACGGCGCCATGACCTATCTCGACGAGGTTCATGCGGTGGGCATGTATGGCCCGCGCGGGGCCGGCGTTGCCGAGCGTGACGGCGTCATGCACCGCATCGACGTGATCGAGGGAACGCTCGGCAAGGCCTTCGGCGTGGTGGGCGGCTATCTCACCGGCAAGCGGGTGGTGATGGATGCGGTGCGCTCCTACGCGCCCGGCTTCATCTTCACCACCGCCCTGCCGCCGGCCGTTGCCGCAGCGGCGACCGCTTCCATCCGCCATCTCAAGGCCTCCCAGGCGGAGCGCCAGGGCCAGCGCGCCCAGGTGGCCAAGACCAAGGCGGCACTCGCCGCCGCCGGTCTGCCCCAGATGGAAACGCCCACCCACATCATTCCCGTCATGGTGGGCGACGCAAAAGCCTGCAAGGCGGCGAGCGACGTGCTCCTGGCCGAGCACGGCATCTATATCCAGCCCATCAATTATCCGACCGTGCCGCGCGGCACGGAGCGCCTGCGCATCACCCCGACGCCGTTCCACACCGACAAGATGATCGCGCATCTCGCCGAGTCGCTGAGCGATGTATGGGCCCGTCTGGATCTGCCGCGCGTCGCCGGTCACCAGGCGCCGCTGCGGGCGGCCGCCGGCACCAAGGCCATCGCCCTGCCCATGGCGGGCGGCTGACAGTCCGCCTGCCCGGCAAAGCGCCGTCACCACAATGGGCCGGCCCGCGCTTTCCGCACTGCTGCGGGCCATCGCCACGTCCGCCTGTCTCCTGACCAGTCTCGCGCTCACCGGCGTGGCCTGCCTGTCGACACCCGCGCGCGCCGCACCGTCCTTTGACTGCGGCAAGGCCCGCTCCAAGGTCGAGAAGGCCATCTGCGCCAGCGTCGCGCTGTCTGCACTCGACCAACGCGTCGCCACCGCCTATGCCAAGGCCATGATGCGCCTCGACGGTGCGGGGCAGGCCGCATTGCGGGCCGACCAGCGCCTGTTTCTGGATGCGCGCGATCATTTCTTCGGAACGCCGGATTACGACCTGCGCGCGGAGCTTGCGGCGCGCGCCGTATGGCTTGAGCGCATCAATCCAAGAGCCGCCGGGGCGTGGGACGGCACCTGGGGCAGCGTGATGGGCGAGATCACTCTCTCGAAGAAGGGCGGCCGCGCCGCCATCGACACAGTCGCCCTTTCGCAGAGCCATCCAACCTGCACCCTCGAAGCCGCAACCATCTCAGTTGATGGCGGCCTGATTGTCGGCGGAACGGCCGCAGACCTTAAAGAGAATGACGGATGGAGCGTGCGCCTTACGCGGGCCGGCGACGCGCTGACTGCGGACCTGCTGCCACCCAAAGGGCGGGAGCAGGTCGGTGGGCCTCCATTTTGCGGGAACATCCCCTCCATCGGAGGGGAATTCCTGCCCTTACGCTGACCTTCCATATTTTTGCGCCGGCAAACCATTCCAAAAATAAAACAAACAGTCCCAATTTCTTTAAATTGCAGCTTCTTCAATCCCCAAGATACTGCGCCCTAGCTTCAGCTGGGGGTGGGTCGTGATTTTAGCGGATCCTCTTTATTGGTCCATACTTGCGGTTGCAGGCATCTTCTGCGGCCTACTCAATACATTGGCGTCTTCGGGTTCAGCCGTGAGCCTGCCTCTTCTGATCGGAATACTCGGGATCAGCGAAGGCATGGCCAATGCGACCAACCGCCTGCCGGTGCTGGTCGGCGCCGTGATGGCCACCTACAGCTTTGCGCGCCGCGGCCAGATGGACTGGTCGGCCGCCATTCGCCTCACGCCGCCCGCGGCCATCGGCAGTGTCCTCGGCGTGCTGGCGGCTGAGGCGCTCTCGGACAAAACCCTGTCCTTCATCATTGATGGCGCTGTCTTCGTCGCACTCATCCTGGTTATGACCAAGCTGAAGGACATCATGGTCAAGAACCACAATCATCTGCCGACCATTCATTGGCGCGGGATGATCGTGGTGTTCTTCGTGGGTTTTTGGCTCGGGTTCATCGTTCTGGACGGCGCGACCTATCTCATGATGGTGCTGATGCTGTTCTTCTATTACGATCTGCCTGAAGCCAATGCGCTGAAGAGCCTGCTGATCGCAGTAACCTCCCTGCTGCCGGTGTTGATGTTTGCCAATGATGGCAAGATTCTCTGGATGGAAGGCGGTGTTCTTGCCCTCGGCAGCGTCCTTGGCGGATATCTGGGGGTGGTTCTATCCAATATCCCCAATTCCCGGACCATTGCGGTACGCCTTCTGATGGTCGTCATCTCGCTGGAACTGGTGCAATTGGTCTGGCGCGCAACGGGCCCGCTGAGAGCCTGAACGCGGACCGAGGGGCAGGTGTTATGGTCAAAGGGCGGTCCGGATCCCCGCCCTTTGATCCGTAGGACCTTCGGGGCCGTAGGTTCCACATGGGGGACGCGCTGTTCGAAGAATGCGTCTCCACCGCGTGAGGAGCCTTCTTGCGCCTGTCAAAGTCCGACGCCAAAGCTTGATGGACGGCATGCCCCTAAACTTGCCCGAGGTCGCGCTCTTCCGCGACGCCACCGAGACGCTGTTCGCCCTGGGCGAGGGGCGGCGGGCGACGGACCCGCAGGCGCCGCCCGTTCCACCCCGGCATTTCGTCCGCGATGCGGACGAGGCGCACCGCATCGCGCTTGAGGGTCCGGCCCCCATTGTGGGCATGTCGCTGGACGACCTTTTGGCCTGCCGGGGCATGGACCATCCGTCCGCGCAGACCCTCGTCGGCTTCTTCGCCGTTCATCGCGGCTTTCTCCACTTGATGGCGGCGCCCGACATCACGAGCCTCGAGGACCTGAGGGGGAAGCGCATCGCCGTTGATACGGATACGGGCTATGCGCGCGCGCTGTTCGAAATCCTGCGCCGTGCGGGTCTGGAGCGTCCACGCGATTATGACGTGGTTCATGCGGGGGCGACGGACGTGCGCTTCCAGAAGCTCTCCGCCGGAGCCTTCGACGCCACATTGCTCGGGACGCCCTTCACGCGTCTTGCGGAATTGCGCGGCTTCCGGCCGCTATGCAGCGTGATCGAGGCGCTGGGGGGATATCAGGCGATAGTTCTCTGCGCGCAGCGCTCCTGGCTGGAAGCCCATCGTGCGCAGGCCCGCGCGGTCACCCAATGCCTGGCAGAAACGCTTCAATGGGCGCGCAGCGACGCCAATAGGGCGCGGCGCGGCACTCTGTTGCGCGAGGTGTTGCCGGGCTGTCCCGATGCGGTTCGACAATTGATCGTGGACGACCTGTTCGGCGCGAGCAGCGCCTTTGTATCGGACGGTTTGCTGCAACCATCAGACGTCGCCGTTGTTCTCTCCCTGTACAACGCCTCGCAAGGCACAGCCCTCGACGATCGCGATGTGCGTGCCGCTTGGGCCTAGGGCACGTTCCGATCTGATTGCAACGCAATCAGATCGGTAAGACGTTCTCTATCAATAATTTGGAGACTGATTCACCGATCAGATTGATTCAATCTGATCGGATCAGGCTCTAGCGATGGGAATCCCTTGCCGGGCGCCCGCCGCTCCCGAATTGCGGGGTGAGCGATCATCCTCTGTTCAACTCCGCCACAAGTTCGCTTGCCTGAGGGCCATTGTTGGGCCCTGAAAGATCCCCGTCAGCGGCATTTGCGGTGCAGCTCACGACGATGCCGTTGACGATCCACGGCCCTCCGCTCGCGCCTTGGATCATGTCCCCATCCATCACGATGCCCTCGGTGACGGCGGTGGCGGTCCCGATGTCGTGACACATGGTGCCGTCCTGGAAACCGATCACTTCCGCAGTGTAACGGCCATCTCGCAGCACAACGTCATTGACCGGCAGAGGCAGAGCGAGCGCTGCGAAAGAGGCTTCTCGAATAAAGCAGACGGCCATGTCGTAATTGTCGCAATCCTCCGAGTGATCGATCCATTGGTCCGGCATGATCACGCCGTCAGGGCCGAGAGGCAGCTTCCACACATGTTCTTCGCCGTCCGCCCCATGGGGCCAAAGCGAAAAATAGGCTTCGCTCACAGTCTGCCGGTTTTCGTTATCGTAGAGGTTGTGTGCAGCGGTGAAGATGCCTTTCTCCGACACGACAAACGCCGTGCCCTCGAACGTCTCTGCACCCATCTTAAAGATCAGACGCCCCACGGACGTGTAGGGCGCGATGGAAGTATCTGGAACGTCGCTCACGGCACGGTCTCCTGCGGCAGGGCCACTCTTTGCAAACAAAGGAAAGCGGGCAATCGAGGACCTCCAGGCGGGCCGAAGCCCGCCTGGAGGCGCACGTCAGATCGCGCCGAGATAGGCGTATTCCGCCGTCTGGCGCGGACTGCGGAGGGCGTCGGCGTTGGCCGCATGGAGCGGCTGGACGGTCCAGGAGAAGTCGGAATTCAGCGTCGCCACCATCGCATAGACGTTGGTCGGGAAGGCCACGTTCGCCGGATTGTTGATATTGGTGATGTCCAACACCTGGCCCGGCATGTAATTGCCGAACGCCACCCAATATTGCGGGTGCGGGGTGAAGATGGCGTTGTCGTTGGGATAGGCCTGCACGGCGAAGGTGCCGGCGCCCGACATGCCGATGCCGATGGCCGCCTGGTTGGGCGGGAAGCCGGCGGCGGTATTGATGGTCAGCGAGCCGGGATTGCCCCCCGTGGTCGGCGGCTCGAAGCCATAGGCGCCGCCCACATAATCGAACAGGATCTTGTTGACGCCCTTGGGATCGGCCGGAACCACCTGGCTCGCGATGAAGGCGACGCCGGGGGTCAGCACGCCGGTCTCGGACCACACGAAGGAATAGTCGATGGTCCAGGTGAAATCGACCACGGTCCCCGGGCGCGACTGCTTGGCGAACCAGGCGAGCGAGACGACGTTCGGCACGCCGATGTTCGGATCCTGCTGATAGCACAGGAACGAGCGGGTGGCGGAGCTGTTATTGACAAAGCGCAGCGTATACTGGGTCATAAGAGGTCTCCCCGAGAGAAAGACGGCCAAATCATCTGTACTGGCCGAAGGTGAGCGCTCACCATCGTCGTCGTCCTCTCCTCCGGTCCCCTCACTCCATGCGTCCGCAAGGCGTCCGACGCCTGCCGGCCGCTCAGGAAGCGCCTGCGGGACTGGACACGACCCTCCTGGCAGCCGCCCGCGCGCGCGCCTCCGCCCGGCAAAGCGGCCTACGGACCATTGAAATTCAAGGCAGATGATCGGGCCGACACTGGCCTGATCGCCGTGGGCTCAAGGGCCTGACCGAAGGGGCGGCGGATCCAGCCTGCGGGCCGTCCCGCCACGAGGGCGAAACCGACCGACATGCCGAAACCCCACCCCGCCGGGCCAGAAAAGCAGCGGAAGGACGCCCCGCGACTCAAGCCGAGAGCGGGGCACGGGGACATTGGAAGGGACAGCACACGCCTCAAGCGAGCCCGCACAAAATACATCAAATTAGATATGCGTCAAGCATTGACAACCATAAATTGCAACAACTACGGTCTCGCCTGCTTCCTCGCCCGGAGCAAATGCCCACATCCGATCAAATATCAGGCGATCTATTTAGGCGCCTTTACAGATCATGTGAGAAAAGGAGACTGACAATGGCGTGGACCGTCACAAACGGACAGCTGGATCCGATGACCTTTACTTTGGACAATGGAACGGCCGCCGTGGCGCAAGGCGGGCAAGCGGTAGTGGTCGCGGTTGGCGTTGCGCGCATCGCCTATCACGGCCTCAATTATGTGCGCGTGGGACTATGGCCGTTCCCCGACGGCCAGGCGGTGCAGGCGCGCTATGATGGCGGACAGAACATCCGCGTTCAGAACCCGCAAACGCAGGTCACGTGCATCTTCACCTATACGCCGCCCGGCGGCTGACGCGGCTTCGGCCAAGCCGCGCAAAGGCGCCTTTCGCTCAGGCCTCGGGCGGGTCGTCCGCCACCTCCTGCCAGAAATCGAGGCAGGTCCGGGCCATGCGCAAACCGAGATCCAGGGGCGCCATCCGTCGGCGCCCCTGCCGCTCGCTATAATGAAGCGCAATGGCTTCGAGCACGGCGATGCGCTCGCGATAGAGCCGCACCTGATCGCCGGCCAGGGCCACAAGTGCCTCGCGGCTCATGAATTCGGAAAAGAAGAGCTGCAGGACGGCCATGTCCCGCATCTCGAATACCTCGCCCGGCGGGCTTATCAGCCAGGAATCCAGCGCCGCCCGCCCCGCTTTGGTGAGCGTATACACCTTGCGGTGCCGCCCCCCCTCCTCACGCTCTTCCTCCAGCAACCCGGCGGCGGTCAGGCGCTCGGGCTCCCCATAGAGCTGGCTGTGCGGGAAAGGCCAGAAATAGTTCACCGAGCGGCCGGCGGCCCGCTTGAGTTGATACGGCGTCGACGGCCCGCGCAGGCCGATCAGCCCCATCACGAGATAGGACACGGGACTGAGCCGCACGGAGGGTTCCGGGGCGAAGGGATGCGGCTGTTTTGACATAGTCCGTTTCGTACCGTACTATAAAAACCATTCAAAGGAGATCGGTCGTTTAGACCGACAGGGGGAGGTATGCCATGTTCGGCGCCAAACGCATCCCGCAATTAACGCGCGCGCACTGGATCGCCGACACCAGCGAACCCGTGCTCGAAACCACGCTGGGCGACGCCCTGCGCACGGCGGCAGCCACTTTTGGCGACCGCCTCGCCCTCATCGAGGGCAACGGCACCTCCGGCCGGCGCTGGACCTATGCCGCCCTCCTTTCGGATTGCGAGCGCGTC
>JASBUY010000001.1 GCA_030147645.1 Aquabacter sp.
GATGCACTAATCAAGGGGATCACGGTCGACGGCATCACCTATGGCCCGATCGAGGCGACGTTGGACCGCGTGCAGGGCGCCAATGCCTGGATCACGGTGGCGCTGCGCGAAGGCAAAAATCGCGAAGTGCGCAATGTGCTCGCGGCGCTCGGCATGATCGTGAACCGTCTGATCCGTGTGTCCTACGGTCCCTTCCAACTGGGCGAGATCCCGGAAGGCGAGATCGAGGAGGTGCGCACGCGCATCCTGCGCGACCAGATCGGCGCGGAACTGATCGCCGCCTCCGGTGCGGATTTCGACGGCCCGCTGGTGGAAACGCCCATCGGCCCCGCCCCGGAGCGGCCCTCAGACGGGGCGCCGGCCCGCGGGCGCGCGCCCCGCCGCGCCGAGCGCGAGCCGGAATTTCGCGGCCGCTCCCGCCATCCCGATTGGGAAGAGGCGGATGTGGTCGCGTTTCGCGTACGCAGCCGCACCTCCCGCGAAGAGCGCGAAGTGGAGAGCCGTGGTTCGGTCTCCGACCGCAAGGGCCGCGAGATCAAAGTGGAACGGGTGGTCAGCCCCCGCGAGGAGCCGCGTCCCGCACGGAGCCGCCCCGGCGCACGGGAAGACGCGCGCCCCCGTCCTGGCGGTCCCGCCCGTTCCCGGCCTGCCCCGGCCGGTGCGCGCCCGCGCGGTCCGCGCGCGGACGAGGGGGCAGAGGGACGTCCCTATCGCAGCAAAGGTCCTGGATTCAGCAAGGGACCTGGCTTCAGCAAAGGTCCTGGCCGGCCGGAGCGCTCAGATGCGCGGCGCGAAGGCTTCCGGCGCGACGATGACCGGCGTGAGGACTTCCGCCGGGGTGACGACCGTCCGCCGCGCCGTGCGCCCGCCGGTGGCGGCAAGCGTCCCTACGGTGATGAGCGCCCGCGTCCCAGCCACCGTCCCGACGCGGAGCGCGGCTGGCGCGAGGACCGCCGCTCCGAGGGTGGCGGACGCGAGGATCGGCCAGCGCGCCGTTCCTCTGGCCCCGGCGCAGGTCGCAGCTATGAAGGCCGCTCGGGCGAGCGCCCTGCGCCGAAGCGCAGCGGTGCCACGGGCGAGCGTCCCCAGCGCCGCCAGGAGCGCGAGGATGTGGGTTTCCTGGGCGGGCGCAGCGACCGCGCGCCCCCGAGGGACCGCGCGTTTGCGCCGCGCGGCAAGCCGCGGCCGGACCATGACGGCGGCCCGCGTGGCGGGTTTGGCGGCGGGCGCGAAGGGGGGCCCGAGCGGCCGGCCGGAGCGCGCCCCTTCGCCAAGCGGCCAGGAGACAAGCGACCGGCAGACAAGCGGTTTGGCGACAAGCGCCCCAGCGGAAAGCCGGGCGGCTTTTCGGGCGGCAAGGGTGGTCCCGCGCGCCCGGGCGGTGCCACACGTTCGGGTCCGCCCAAGGGCGGAAAGCCCGGCGGCGCGGGCGGCGGACCACGCGGACGCCGCTGAGCCGTGCGCGTCGTTGGCGGAACCTATCGGGGGCGGACGCTGAAAGGCCCCGCCTCGCAGTCCATCCGGCCCACCACGGACCGGCTGCGCCAGGCCCTCTTCAATGTGCTGGCCCACGCCTATGACGATGTGGCGGACGGCGCGCGCGTGCTGGACCTGTTTGCCGGCACCGGCGCGCTTGGCATTGAGGCCCTCTCGCGTGGCGCCACCTTCGCCTTGTTCGTCGAGGAGGCCGTGGAGGCGCGCGCGCTGATCCGCGAGAATGTGGAGGCGCTCGGCCTGACGGGCGCGACGCGCCTTTTCCGCCGTGACGCGACGCGGCTCGGGGATTGCCCGGCGGGCGAAGCCTATTCCCTCGTCTTCTGTGATCCGCCTTATGGCAAGGGACTGGCCGAAGCCGCCCTCCTTTCGGCCCGCGCGGGCGGCTGGCTCGCGCCCGGAGCCTTGGTCGTCGTGGAGGAGAAGGCCGGCGCCTTCGTGCCCCCGGAGGAATTCTCCGTTGAGGAACAGCGGCGCTATGACGAGACGGAATTCACCATCCTGACCGTCCGACCTCTACTCCGCCTTCAAGAACGCGCCAATGCGCTCCACCGCCTCCGCCATGTCCGCGGCCGATCCCGCATAGGAAAAGCGCAGGAATTGCTTGCCCCGGAAGGGGTCGAAATCCACTCCGGGTGTGGTGGCCACGAGCGCGGAATCCAGCATGCGCGTGGCGAAGGACGCGGAATCGCCGGTAAAGCGCGAGACATCGGCATAGAGATAGAAAGCCCCGTCCACGGGAAGGAAACGGTCGATGCCGATCTTGGGCAGGCCCTCCACCAGGATGCGGCGGTTCTCCTCATAGCCGTGCTTGATGGCGTCCATCTCGTCCCGCCCGTCGAAGGCGGCCTGCGCGGCGATTTGGGAGAGAGTCGGAACCGAGATGGACAGATTCTGCTGGAGCCGCTCCATGGTGCGCGCCACCTCGGGCGGAACCACCATCCAGCCGACCCGCCAGCCGGTCATGCAGAAATATTTGGAGAAGGAATTGATGACCACCGCGTCCTCGGCGATCTCCACCGCGCTCACCGCCGGAAAGGCATAGTCCAGGCCGTGATAAATCTCGTCTGAAACGAAAGCGAGGCCGAGATCGCGGGCGCAGGCATGAAGCGCCGTCAGGGCCGCACGGTCCATCATGGTCCCGGTGGGATTGGCCGGACTCGCCACGAGAACCCCCGCAAGGGGCTTCTCCCGATGGGCAGCGATCAAGCTCTCAGGCGTCAGCGCGAAGCGATCCTCGGCCCGGGTCTCGATGAGAACGGGCTCGCAGCCCAGCGCCGAGAGCACGTGGCGATAGGGCGGGTAGCCGGGCGCCGCGATCGCCACCCGGTCGCCCGGCTCGAACAAAGCGAGGAACGCCAGGATGAAGCCGCCCGAGGAGCCGTTCGTCACGACGATGCGCTCAGGGTCCATGGCAAGGCCGTGCGCTTCGCCATAGTGGCGCGCGATCCGCTCCCGTAAGGACGGGATGCCGAGCGCGGCGGTATAGCCCACCTGCCCGCGCGCCAGGGCCGCCGCCGCCGCATCTCGGGCCGTGCGGGGCGCAGGCGCGGCCGGCTGGCCCACCTCCATATGGATGACGCGCTTGCCCTCACGCTCCAGCCGAGCGGCATGCGCCATCACGTCCATGACGATGAAAGGCGCGACGGCGCTGCGAGTGGAGACAAGGTTGCGCGGAGAGGATGGGGCACGCATGAACACATCTCTTCATTGAGGCCGCCGTGCTACCGCCGCATTCTGGCGGTGGGTACGAGGTCGCCCCAACGTGATGGGGCGACGCATTGACCCATGGGGCCGGCCGTGGTCCTTCGTGTCGTACCCTGCGCATTGTTCGGCGCCAAGAACCGATTCCTGCAACCGGAATCGGCGCCGGCGCACCGGAAAGGACGAAATCGGCGAAGCGAGCGATGATGAAGCGGACCACCATCTTCCAGCGGGCGGCGCGGATCTTGGCGCTCGTCGCTGCCTGTGCCCTGCCTCTGCAAGGCGCGCTCGCCCAGGGCGCCGGTGGCCCTCGCCCGAAAATCATTCGCGATGCCGAGATCGAAAATCTGCTCCGCGATTACGCGCGCCCCATCCTAAAGGTAGCGGGACTCGCCAAGCAGAATGTAGAAGTCACCATCATCGGTGACCGCTCCTTCAATGCCTTCGTCGCGGACGGAAAGCGCATCTTCATCAATGCGGGCGCCCTCATGGACGCCGAGACGCCGAACCAGATCATCGGGGTGCTGGCTCACGAGACCGGACATATTGCCGGCGGCCATCTTGCGCGCATGCGCGAGCAGATCGCCGGTGCCCAGACCATGGCCATCGTCGCCATGCTGCTGGCAGGCGCCGGGGTGGCGGCGGGCGCGGCGGCGGGCGCCAGCGGCAGCAATATCGGCAGCGCAGCGGCGGGTGCCATCACCGCGCCGCAGGAAATGATCCGCCGTTCCCTGCTTTCCTATCAGCGCGGGGAAGAATCCGCCGCCGACCGCTCGGCGGTGAAATATCTGACCGAGACCCAGCAATCCGCGAAGGGCATGATCGAGACCTTCGAGCGGTTCGAGAACGAGCAGTTGTTCCTCTCCCAGCGCATCGATCCCTATCTGCTCAACCACCCAATGGCGCGCGAGCGCATCGCAGCGCTGGAGCAATTGGCCAAGGCCAGCCCCTATTACAATACGAAGGACTCGCCTGCCCTTCAGGCGCGGCATGATCTGATGCGCGCAAAGCTCGTGGGCTTCATGGAGCGTCCCGATGCGGTTCATCGCAAATACCCGCTCTCGGACAAATCGCTTCCGGCCCAATATGCCCGCGCCATCTCGGCCTATCGGTTCGGCAATGTGAATGAGGCGGTGCAGCGCATTGATGCGCTGATCGCGGCACAGCCCAGCAATCCCTATTTCCAGGAATTGAAGGGACAAGCCCTGCTGGAGGCGGGGCGCGCCGGCCAGGCCATCGAGCCCCTTCGCAAGGCGGTGTCCATGACCGGCGGAAATGTGCTGATCCGCGCCATGCTGGGTCAGGCGCTGGTCCAGTCCGGGAATCCCGCTTATACCGACGAGGCCATCCGCGAACTGGTCTTCACCACCCAGCGCGATCCCGATTCGCCCGAGGCTTGGCGCTCGCTCGCGCTCGCCTATGGCCGCAAGGGCGACCTTGCGAATGCGGACCTTGCCTCCGCGCAGGGCCTCATGGCGCAAGGGGAATTCCGCACCGGCCAGGAACTCGCGGCGCGCGCCAAGCTGCGCTTCCCCCCCAATTCGCCGGGCTGGCTGAAGGCCGACGACATCCTTGCCTTCAAGCCGCCCAAGCCCACCGGCCCCCAGTCCCAAAACGGCCGCTGACACCGTTTCACAAGGAGAAGTCCATGTCCCGCCCCGGCCGTATCGCCGCCCTCGCCCTCGCCGCAACCTTGGGCGCTTCGGCCCTGTCCACCGCGCCCGCCTTTGCCTTCACGGATGCGGAAAAGACCGAGATCGGCACCATTGTCCGCGACTATCTCCTGAAGAATCCCGAGGTCCTCCAGGAGGTCATCACCGAGCTGGAGAAGAAGCAGGCCCAGCAGGATGCCGCCGGTCGCGCCACGGCCATGAAGGACATGAAGGGCCTCATCTATGACAGCCCGCGCGGCGTGGTCGCCGGCAACCCGAAAGGCGACGTCACGCTGGTTGAGTTCTTCGATTACAATTGCGGCTACTGCAAGCAGGCCCTCGAAGACGTCAACAAGCTGATGAAGGCCGACCCGAACCTGAAGGTCATCTTCAAGGAATTCCCGGTGCTCGGGAAGCCCTCGGTCGAGGCGGCGCAAGTCGCAGTGGCGGTGCGCATGGTGGCGCCTGACAAGTATCTGGCCTTCCACAATGCGCTGCTCGCCACCCGTGGCACGGCCGACCGCGCCAAGGCGCTGCAGGCGGCCAAGGATGTGGGCATCGATCCGGCCGCGATCCAGAAGGTCGCCAGCTCCCCGGAGCTGAATGCCACGCTGGATGAAAGCATGAAGATCGCACAGGCCCTGTCCCTGAACGGGACGCCCAGCTTCATTGTGGGCGACGACGTGGTGATCGGGGCTGTCGGCTATGACAAGCTGAAGGCTGCCATCGACGAACAGCGCAAGGCCGCAAAAGCCGGAAAGTCCAACTGAGCCCAACACTTGTCTACTGGGCGGCGCGGGCCTTTCCCCCGCCGCCCACAGGGTCGGAACGCACCGCTTTCCTTGCGGCGCGCGTGCTCCTATAAACGCTCGCCCGGCAATGCCGGCGCCGGCGGCTTTCCGCCGGCCGGATTTCAAGCCTCCGCCTTAGGGGCGGGCCGGCTTCAGCGTGTCATTCGGGAATGTCGCAAGCGGTCGTCCACATCCTCAACGGTCCGAACCTCAACCTGCTGGGAACCCGCGAGCCGGGTATCTACGGCACGACGACGCTCGCCGATATTGAGGCCCTGTGCCGCGCAGAGGCCGAGCGACACGGCTTGGACCTGGTCTTCCGCCAGACCAACCATGAGGGCGACCTCGTCGAGATGATCCATGCGGCGCGCGGCGCGCTCGGGATCGTGCTCAATGCGGGCGCCTATACCCACACGTCGGTTGCGCTGCGCGACGCCATTTCGGCGGCCGGTGTTTCGACCGTCGAGGTGCATCTGTCCAATGTCTTCGCCCGCGAGGATTTTCGGCACCATTCCTACCTTTCGCCGGTTGCGCGCGGCGTGATTTGCGGCTTCGGCGCCATGAGCTATGTGCTTGCCATCGCCGCGCTCGCCGCGTCCCGCACGCTTCCGGCATGACCGTGCAGCATGAACAGACCCCTTCTCAGGAGCCCTCGCGCCACTCCGGTCGCGCACTAGCAAAATCATGATGAAGACATCCAATCCCCCCATCGATTCCGCCTTGGTGCGCGAGATCGCGCAGCTTCTCTCCGACAGCGACCTGACCGAGATCGAGGTCGAGCACGAGGGCCTGCGCATTCGCGTCGCGCGCACCCCCGCGCCCATCACCTATGCCGCGCCCATGGCCCAGGCGGCCGCGCCCGCCGCGCCGGTCCTCGCCGCCGCCGCGGCGCCCGCGCCGGTCGAGAGCGCGACGGATTTCTCCAAGCATCCCGGCGCCGTGACCTCGCCCATGGTCGGCACCGCCTATCGCGCGCCCGAGCCCAACGCCCCGGCTTTTGTCGAGGTCGGCCAGGCGGTTAAGGAAGGCCAGACGGTGCTCATCGTCGAGGCCATGAAGACCATGAACGCGATCCTCGCGCCGCGCACCGGCACGGTCACGCATATCCTTGTTGGGAATGCCCAGCCCGTGGAATATGGCGAGCCTCTGCTCGTCATCGAATGAAGGCCGCGTGACCCGCACCGGCCTCCCCCGGCGCGGCGTCCGATCGATCCCAAGGCAGGCGCCGTCCATGTTTCAGAAAATCCTGATCGCCAACCGCGGCGAGATCGCCCTGCGAATCTGAAGGGCCTGCAAGGAGTTGGGTATCGCGACCGTCGCGGTTCACTCCACCGCCGACGCCGACGCCATGCATGTGCGGCTCGCGGACGAGAGTGTCTGCATCGGCCCGCCCCAGGCGCGCGACAGCTATCTCAACATCCCTTCCCTGCTCGCGGCCTGCGAGATCACGGGGGCAGATGCGGTCCATCCGGGCTATGGCTTCCTGGCGGAAAATGCCCGGTTCGCCGAGATCCTGAAGGACCACAACATCCATTTCATCGGCCCCAAGGCGGAGCATATCCGCATCATGGGCGACAAGATCGAGGCCAAGAAGACGGCTCAAGCCCTTGGCATTCCCGTCGTTCCGGGTTCCGATGGCGGCATCACGTCGGACGAGGAGGCCCACAAGGTGGCGGCCGAGATCGGCTTTCCCGTCCTGGTGAAGGCCGCGGCCGGCGGCGGCGGGCGCGGTATGAAGGTGGCGTTGACCGCAGAAGGCCTGTCAGAGGCGCTCTCCACCGCCCGCTCGGAAGCCAAGGCGGCGTTCGGGGACGACGCGGTCTATCTCGAGAAATACCTGGAAAAACCCCGTCATATCGAGGTTCAAGTGCTCGGTGACGGGCGCGGCAACGCCATCCATCTGGGCGAGCGCGACTGCTCTCTGCAGCGCCGGCACCAGAAGGTCTGGGAGGAAGCCCCCTCCCCCGTCATCACGCCCGCCCAGCGCGCGCAGATCGGGGAAACAGTCGCGAGCGCGATGCGTAAGCTGGGTTATCTCGGCGTTGGTACCGTGGAATTCCTGTATGAGAACGGGGAATTCTACTTCATCGAGATGAACACCCGCATCCAGGTGGAGCATCCGGTGACCGAGATGGTGACCGGCATCGATCTCATCAATGAGCAGATCCGCGTCGCCGCCGGCGAGCCCATGACGCTGCGTCAGGAGGACGTGGTGTTCGAAGGCTTCGCCATCGAGTGCCGGGTCAATGCCGAGCACCCCACCACCTTCCGCCCCTCGCCGGGGAAGATCACGCACTATCACGTCCCCGGCGGCCTCGGCATCCGCGTGGACAGCAATGCCTATCAGGGCTACGCGATCCCGCCTTATTACGACTCGCTGGTGGGCAAGCTCATCGTCCATGGCAAGACGCGGGACGAGTGCCTGATGCGGCTGCGCCGCGCGCTGGACGAGTTCGTGGTGGACGGCATCGACACCACCCTGCCCCTGTTCCGCACCCTGGTCCGCACCAAGGACATTGCGCTGGGCGAGTACGACATCCACTGGCTGGAGCATTTCCTCGCCGAGACCATGAAGTCCTAGAGCCTGATCCGATCAGGTTGAATCAACCTGATCGGTGAATCAGTCTCTAAATCATTGATAGAGAATGCGTGGTCCGATCTGCCTGCGGTGCAGGCTGATCGGCGCATGCTCTAAAGGGTCCTGCCACAAACAAAAAGGCCCGCCGGATCGCGCGATCCGGCGGGCCTTTTTTGCTTTGCAGGCGCCTCAGTCCTGGTCGTCCAGGCTGAATTGGCGGGTCTGCTCGTCATAGGTGAAGACTTCACCATAGCGGCCCCAATTGACCACCGCACGCAGGCTCTCCTCCGCGAAGTCCTCGGACATATGGTCTTCCAGCTCGTCCGCGAAGCGCGACCAGGGCGCCTTGTGGCTCGGGCGTTCGTCCAGCACCTTGCGGATATGGGCCGCGAGCGGCACCTGGGAGAGCAACTGTTTGGCGAACAGCTTCTTGCGCGGCTCCACCTCGGCATTGACGAACTGGCGGCCCGCATCGGTGATGAGGATGTCGCCGCCCACGAGATCCGCGAAGCGCAGGGTGGCGAGTGCTTCGGCCACCGGGAAAAGTTCGTCGGCCGGCAGATGCAGGCTGTCCGCCAATTCCGGAAGGTCGGCCTTGCCGTTATAGGGCGGGTCCGCCAGCTCTTCCAACAGACCCGCAAGGATGTTGGTGGAGATGGGGGTCAGATGCGTGGTGAGCGTCACCTCCGCATGGTGCAGCGCGTCGATATGGAGCGGTGCGCCGGGGCCCTGGCGATTGGTCATCCGGGCGTAGATTTCTTCCACCAGATCGCGGAATTCCGGCGCCTGGCGGTCGCGCGGATGCGGCAGGTTGATGGGCATCTCGAAGCCCACCCGCCCCGGATTGGAGGTGAAGATCAGGACGCGGTCGCACATCAGCACCGCTTCCTCGATGTTGTGGGTGACGATGAGGATGGACTTGATGGGCAGTTGCCCCTCCATCCACAAATCGATGATGTCGGTGCGCAGCGTCTCGGCGGTCAGCACGTCCAGCGCCGAGAAGGGCTCGTCCATCAGCATCAGGCGCGGATGCACCACCAGGGCGCGGGCAAAGCCCACGCGCTGACGCATGCCGCCCGACAATTCCTTGGGATAGGCGCTCTCGAAGCCGCCGAGGCCGATCAGGTCGATGGCCTGCTCGGCGCGCTTGCGCCGCTCGCCCGCCTCGATGCCCAGCGCCTCAAGCCCGATCTCCACATTCTGGCGCACGGTGAGCCAGGGGAAGAGCGCGAAGGTCTGGAACACCATGGAGATGCCCGGCTCCGGCCCCTGGACCTTCTTGCCATACCAGGAGACGTCACCGGCGAAGGGCGCGTTGAGGCCGGAGATGAGGCGCAGGAGCGTGGACTTACCGGAGCCGGAGCGACCCAGCAGACCGACAATCTCGCCCTCCTTCATGGACAGGGACACATCGTCCAGGACCAGGATGCGATTGTTGTCGCCCTTGCGATAGGACTGCACGACATGATTGACCTGCAGCATCGGGGTGGTGGTGTCGAGCATGGTTCGGTTCCTCAGTCGAGGCGCAGGCGGCGCGCGGCGAACGAGAACATCGGACGCCACAGGGTGCGGTTGAAGGCGATGACGTAGAGCGACATGACGGCGATGCCGAGCGTGATGCGCGGATAGTCGCCCGCGGTGGTGGCATCCGCGATATAGGAGCCGAGGCCGTCGGCGCGCAGCGTGGTGTTACCCCAGCTCGCGACCTCCGCGACGATCGCCGCGTTCCACGACCCGCCCGAGGCGGTGAGCGCGCCGGTGACGTAATAGGGGAACACGCCGGGCAGGATCACCTTGGTCCACCAATGCCAGCCCTTGATATGGAAGGAGGCGGCGGCCTCGCGCATATCGGTCGGGAAGGCGCTGGCGCCCGCGATCACGTTGAACAGAATGTACCATTGCGTGCCGAGGATCATCAGCGGCGAAAGCCAGATGTTCGGGTCGGCATTGAAATGGACGATGGCCACCACAGCGAACGGGAAGATGATGTTAGCCGGGAAGGCGGCGAGGAACTGGGCGAGCGGCTGAACCGCCGTCGCCACCTTGGGCCGCAGGCCGATCCAGACGCCGATCGGCACCCAGACCAGCGAGGCGAGGAAGATCAGCACCGCGACGCGGATCAACGTGAGGAAGCCGAGCCAGAGCACATTGAACACTTCCGGCAGCTTCACTTCGCTTGCGACGAAATCGACGATAAGCCAGATGGAATAGAGGCAGCCGAGGCTGATCAGCACCATCCAGACACGGTCCATGGTTCGGCTCGACCAGGCCTCGCCCACGGGCTTGGGCACCGACACGGGCAGCCTCAGCGGCATGCGGCCGAGCGTGCGCATCAGGAAGCCGATGGGCGCGAGCACCAGCTGGAACAGATGGGCGCGCTTCACCAGGTCGAGCACCCAGGACTTCGGCGGCGGGCCGCCGGCCGAGGTCTCGAACCGGAATTTTTCCGCCCAGGCGACCAGCGGTCGGAACAGCAACTGGTCATAGATGAGGATGATGACCAGCATGGCGAGCACAGACCAGGCGACCGCGGTCAGGTTGCGGTCGGTGATGGCCGTGCTCACATAAGCGCCGATGCCGGGCAGCGTGATCGTGGTGGAGCCGACCGTGATGGCTTCCGAAGCCACCACGAAGAACCAGCCCCCCGACATGGACATCATGGTGTTCCACACCAGCCCGGGCATCGAGAAGGGCACTTCCAGGCGCCAGAAGCGCTGCCATCCCGTCAGGCGGAAGGAACTGGAGACCTCCTCAAGATCGCGCGGCAGCGTCTTCAGCGACTGGTAGAAGCTGAAGGTCATGTTCCAGGCCTGCGAGGTGAAGATGGCGAACACCGCCGCGAATTCCACGCCCAGCACCTGTCCGGGGAACAGCCCCATGAAGAACAGAACGGTGAAGGAGAGGAAGCCCAGAACCGGCACCGACTGGAGGATGTCCAGGATCGGGATCAGCACCATCTCCGCGCGCCGGCTCTTGGCCGCGATCGCGCCATAGATGAAGGTGAAGATCAGCGAAGCGACGATGGCCGCCAGCATGCGGAGGGTTGTGCGCAGGGCATATTCCGGCAGCGACCACGGATCCAGCGAGATGGGAACCTTCTCCATCTCGCTGATGGGTATGAGGGCTTGGTCCGTCCCGTGGGTGAACATGGCCAGGAGACCGAACACCACCGCAAAGGCGAACAGGTCAAAGGCGCTGAAATAACGGGGGCGAACCGAAGCGGGCACATTGCCGGAGGCGGCAGGCTGGAAGAGCATGTCAGATCCCGCGCACGACGAAGGTAAAGAGGTATCTTATGGTGTCTCAGGGGATTACAGCGCGTCCATGACAAAATGACTACGGACTTCGCACCGCCATCCACGCCCTTCGTCGGGGGGCCGCCTTGTGCGGGCCTGCCCTCGTGATCCTCCCCGCCCCTCCGGAGCCCGGGCCCCATGAGCCGCCACGACCAGATCGTTGAAATCACGCCGGATGTGCTTTTGAAGGCCTATGCCTGTGGCATTTTTCCCATGGCGGAGAGCGCGGAGGATCCCGGCCTCTATTGGATCGAGCCCGACCGGCGCGGCCTCATACCCCTGGACGCGTTTCACGTCCCCTCGCGCCTAGCGCGCACCGTGCGGTCGAACCGGTTCGAGGTGCGGGTCGATACGGACTTTGACGGCGTCATCGCCGGCTGCTCCGCCCCCCAGGAGGGACGCGAGAAGACCTGGATCAACAGCCGAATCCGCTCGCTTTACGGCCAGTTGTTCCAGCGCGGCCAGTGCCACACCGTGGAATGCTGGCGCGAGGGAAAGCTGGTGGGCGGCCTCTATGGCGTGCGGCTCGGCGCGGCCTTTTTCGGCGAGAGCATGTTCCACACCGAGCGCGACGCCTCAAAAGTGGCGCTTGTGCATCTGGTGGCGCGGCTGAAGGCCGGTGGCTTCACCCTGCTCGACACCCAATTCGTCACCAGCCATCTTTCCGGCTTCGGCGCGGTGGAGGTGACCAAGCGGCAGTATCAGCGCCTGTTGGAACAGGCGCTGCGCGCCGAAGGCGATTTTTATTTCTGGCCGGCGGACTTGGCCGTGGACGGCGGGGTCGCCTTGCAGTCGGTGAGCCAGACGTCGAAGATCGGATGTTCCACGCCGTGAAGTCCGGGGCTTGAGGCGAACATCCACCCGTTGAAGATGCGCTTGGCCTCACCTTTAAGCGTGATCTCGTTCACTTCCGTGAAGCTGGTCGTGTTGGTGGGTTCGGTGGGCGGGCGCGTATAGCAGGCGCGCGGCGTCACCTGGAGCGCGCCGAACTGCACCGTTTCGCCCATGCCCACT
>JASBUY010000027.1 GCA_030147645.1 Aquabacter sp.
GCGCCTATGCGGCCTTCGTCTTCCTCACCCCCATCGCGGGCGGGGCTTTGGCCGATCGTGTGCTCGGCTTTCGCTGGGCGGTGATCGCCGGGGGCATCATCATCATGATCGGTCACATCGTCCTCGCGCTTCCGTTCGGCAGCGCGAGCATGTTTGCCGGCATGGCCTTCGTGGTGGTCGGTACGGGCTTCTTCAAATCCTCCGTGTCCGCCGTGGTCGGGCAGCTCTATGGCAAGGACGATCCCCGGCGCGACGGGGGCTTCACGCTGTTCTACATGGGCATCAATGTGGGCGCGCTGCTTGCCACCTTGATCGTGGGCTATGTGGGGCAGCAGGTGGACTGGCATCTGGGCTTCGGGCTTGCCGCCATCGGCATGGCCATCGGCCTTGTGGTCTTCACCTGGGGCACGCGCCATTATGCCCCGCAGAGTCTGGTGTGCCCACGTCCCCGCCTTGTCTTGCCCTCGGTCATCGCCGCCCTTCTGGCGGTGCCGCTTCTCACCTATCTGCTCGCCGAGCCGGACGGCGCCAAGGCCATGATGCTCGCGGGCGGCGGGCTGACCTATGCCTATGTGGTCTATCGCGCCTTCACCGCTGAGCCGGAATATCGACGGCACCTCGCCGCTATCCTCATCTATGTCCTATTCGCGAGCTTCTTCTGGGCGTTGTTCAAGCAGAAGGACGGGCCGGTTCTGCTGCTGGTGGACCGGGCGATCGACCGCCATGTGTTCGGGTACGAAATGCCCTCGGCCATGTTCACTTCGTTCAATCCTTTCATGATCCTGGTGCTTGCGCCGCTCTGCGCAAGGATCTGGGCGGCATTCGCCGCGCGCGGGCGCCCGGTGTCCACGGGCGTCAAGTTTCTCCTCGGCCTGCTGCTCGCCAGCGCCTGTTTCACGCTGATTGCAACGGCCGCCTATGTCTCCTCCTCTGGGACGCCAGCCTCGCTGCTCTGGATGGCGGCCGCGATCCTGCTGCTGACCTGCGGGGAACTCGCGCTTTCGCCGGTCGGGCTGTCCATGGTGACCGCACTTTCGCCTCCGAGCCTGACCGGCCTCATGTTCGGCGCGTGGTTCCTCTCCACTTCTTTCGGCGCCTACGCGGCGGGCTGGATCGGCACGCTGGCCGCAGTGCCGGCGGGCGCGGAAGCCTCGCTCGCCGCCTATGCCGCCGCCTGCGCCGAGGTGTATCTGAAGGTGGCGCTGATCGGCTTTGGCGCCGCCTTGGTGTTCGCCTGCCTCCTGCCGCTCCTCGCGCGGCTCCAGGCGCATCGCTGAACGCTCCCATCTTGCGCCCGCGCCCCGTCGGCCCAATCTGAAGGGAGCCGGCGGGGGCGAGGATCTGCCGGCTCATCCCAGGAGCGCCGCATGACTGCTTTCTCGATCCTCGATCTCGCCCATGTGCCGGAAGGCGGCACGCCGGCGGACGCGCTGCGCACGTCGCTCGATCTCGCCCGAGCCGCGGAGCATCTGGGCTACAATCGCTTCTGGCTGGCCGAGCATCACAACATGATCGGCATCGCCTCTGCCGCGACGTCGGTCGTGATCGGCCATGTGGCGGCGGGCACGCGCACCATTCGCGTGGGCTCGGGCGGCATCATGCTTCCCAATCATTCGCCTCTGGTCATTGCCGAGCAGTTCGGCACGCTCGCGACCCTCTTTCCCGGCCGCATTGATCTCGGCCTCGGGCGCGCGCCCGGCACGGATCAGCGCACCTCGCGGGCCCTCCGCCGGGATCCGACCGCGGCCGACACCTTTCCTCAGGATGTGCTCGAGCTTCAGGCGCTGCTCGGCCCGCCCCAGGAGGGGCAGAAGGTGTTTGCCGTTCCCGGCACCAATACCAACGTGCCGCTCTGGATCCTCGGCTCCAGCCTCTATGGGGCGCAGCTTGCCGGTATGCTGGGCCTTCCCTATGCGTTCGCTTCCCATTTCGCGCCCGGTGCCTTGATGGAGGCGCTCGATACCTATCGCGCCCGGTTCGAGCCCTCGCGCCAGCGCGATACGCCCTATGCCATGGTGGCGGCCAACGTCATCCTCGCGGACACCGAGGCTGAGGCGCGGCGCCTCTTCACCTCCGCCCAGCAGGCGTTCACAAACATGGTGCGCGGCACGCGGGGCCTCCTGCCGAGGCCCATCGACGATATCGAGACCTACTGGTCGCCCCATGAGAAGGCCCACGCCTCCTCCATGCTGGCCTGTTCCTTCGTCGGCACGCGCGAGAGCGTGCGCCCGCGCCTTGCGGCTTTCCTCGCCCAGACGCAAGCGGACGAACTGATGGTCGCCGCCGCCATCCATGACCCGCAGGCCCGCATCCGCTCCTATGAGATCCTGGCTGAGCTTCAGATGGACCTTGCGGATATGTCCGTTCCGGCCTGACACTCCGGTTGAACCGTTGAAAGGCGAGCCATGTCGCAGGATGAGGATGCCCCGGCCCCGCAGGGCGCGCCCACAAAGCTCACGCTCACCAAGCAGCGCTGGGCGCACGAGCATAAATTCCTCACCGGCCGCGTCGCCCGGCCAGAAGCGGAGCGGCTGCCTCCCGGCCAGCATCTGGTGAAGGACTGGCCGGTCCTCGATCTCGGCCTCCAGCCGCAAATCGCGCCGGCCCAATGGACGCTGGACGTGGACGGGTTGGTGGAGCGCCCGCTCCACCTCACCTGGGCGGATTTCCAGGCGCTTCCGCAAAGCGCGGAGGTGACGGACATCCATTGCGTCACCACCTGGTCGCGCTACGACAATCGCTGGGAGGGGGTGCGCACCCGCGACCTGCTGGCGGCCGTGGCGCCGCAAGCGGAAGCGCGCTTCGTGACGCTTGAATCCTATGACGGCTACAGCACCAATGTCCCGCTGATGGATTTCGCCGCCGAGGACGCCATCATCGCCCATTCCTGGGAGGGCGCGCCCTTGACCACCGCCCATGGCGGGCCGGTGCGGCTCGTGGTGCCACACCTCTATTTCTGGAAGAGCGCCAAGTGGTTGAAGCGCATCACCTTCCTCGCGGAGGACCGGCTCGGCTTCTGGGAGGTGCGCGGCTATCACGAGCGCGGTGA
>JASBUY010000029.1 GCA_030147645.1 Aquabacter sp.
GAAATCACCGACTATCGCCAGCGCCAGAAGCGCGAGAAGGCGGCGGCCCGTTCCGCCACCGTCCGCGGCTCTCTGGAGCAGATGATGAGCCAGGTCCGCACGTCGGGCCGCAAGGAATTCCCGCTCATCATCAAGGGCGACGTGTCGGGCTCGGTGGAAGCTATCATCGGCGCGCTGGAGAAGGTGGGCAATGACGAGGTGCAGGCCCGCATCATCCATTCCGGCGCGGGCGGCATCAATGAAAGCGACGTGACGCTGGCGGAGACTTCCGGCGCCGCGATCATCGCCTTCAACGTGCGCGCCAACAAGGAAGCGCGCGATGCGGCCGAACGCGCCGGCATCGAAATCCGCTACTACAACATCATCTACGACCTGGTGGACGACGTGAAGAAGGCCATGAGCGGCCTGCTCGCCCCCATCAATCGCGAGACGATGCTGGGCAATGCCCTCATCCTGGAGATCTTCAACGTCTCCAAGGTGGGCAAGGTGGCGGGCTGCCGCGTGACCGACGGCACCGTGGAGCGCGGGCAGCATGTCCGCCTCATTCGCGACAACGTGGTGATCCACGAAGGCAAGCTCTCGACCCTGAACCGCTTCAAGGATGCCGTGAACACGGTGTTGGCGGGCCAGGAATGCGGCATGTCCTTCGAGAATTACCAGGACATGCGCGCGGGCGACGTGATCGAGTGCTACCGCGTCGAAGTGGTTCAGCGCTCGCTCTGATCCGGATCGGCCCCCTATCTCCACGCGCCGAACGGGCGAGGGGAGGGGGTCTCGGTCTTAACCCGCCGTCCGGCCTTCCCAGGGGAGGCGCGGACCGATCCTCTCCCGTAGGCGGGAGGGGAGGACATTTGCTGTGAACCCAGGGGTCGGCGGTCCAAGTCCGCCGGGCCTCATGCAAGGAGAGGCGGCGCGCGGCGCTGCCGTTACGAAAAATGAAACAGACGACCGGCGCCGGCCCCAGCCAGCGCATGCTGCGCGTGGGCGAACTGGTGCGCCACGCGCTTGCCGACGTGCTCTCGCGCGGCGACCATTTGGACCCGGTCCTCGCCGGGCACATCATCACCGTTCCCGAGGTGCGCATGTCGCCGGACCTCAAGATCGCGACCTGCTACGTCATGCCGCTCGGCGGCAAGGACATTCGCCCGGTGATCAAGGCGCTCGCCGCCAATGCCCGCATGCTGCGCGGCGAGGTGGCGCGCCGCGTGGAGCTGAAATCCGTGCCCGAGCTTCGCTTCCGCGAGGACACCTCGTTCGACGAGGCGCAGCACATCGATTCCCTCCTGCGCTCGCCTGAAGTGGCGCGCGACCTCCAGTCCGACACGGAAGAGAAGACCGACGAATGACGGCCATGGACGAAGACGCCCCCTCCGCTCCCGAGGCGGCCGGCACGGAGCAGACCAGCCCGGCGCGGGGCGGCGGCCGCCGCGAGCGCGACCAGCGTCCGCGCGCGCCCAAGCGTGACGTCGATGGCTGGGTCCTGCTGGACAAGCCTTCGGGGATGACCTCCACCCAGGCCGTGGCCGTGGTGAAGCGCCTGTTCGCGGCGAAGAAAGCGGGCCATGCGGGCACGCTCGACCCGCTGGCCTCGGGCTGCCTGCCGATCGCGCTCGGCGAGGCCACCAAGACCGTTCCTTACGTGATGGACGGGCGCAAGACCTACCGCTTCACGGTCCGGTTCGGCCAGGAAATGGATACGGACGACGCCGAGGGCCGCATGGTGGCCGAAAGCGTGGAGCGTCCCACGGATGCTGAGATTCGCGCGGCGCTGCCGACCTTTCTCGGCGAGATCATGCAGGTGCCGCCGGCTTATTCTGCGCTCAAGATCGACGGAAACCGCGCCTACGATCTCGCCCGCGAAGGCGCGAGCGTGAAACTGGAAGCTCGCCCCATCGTCATCCACCGCATCGAAATGGTGGAGCGTCCGGACATCGACCACGCCATTCTCGAGGCGGAGTGCGGGAAGGGGACCTATGTGCGCGCCATCGCCCGAGATCTCGGGCGGATGCTCGGCACGCGCGGCCATGTCTCCATGCTGCGGCGCGCCAGCGTCGGCAATTTCCTGGAAGAGGACCTGATCGGCGTCGATGAACTCACCGAACGCGCCGAGGCGGGCGATCCGGCCTTGTTCGAGGCGCTCGACGGGGTCGAGGTGGCGCTTGAGGATCTGGTGGGGATCTCGGTCTCGCCGTCCGACGCCCATCGCCTGCGCTGCGGGCAGCCGGTGATCCTGCGGGGCCGCGATGCTCCGGTGGTCGAAGGCCATGTGGCGGTGTCCTGCCAGGGCTCCCTGTTCGCCATCGCGGATGCCTCGGGCGGGGAGATCCGGCCGCACCGGGTGTTCAACTGGTCGCGCAGTGTGCCGCGGGCGCTGAAGCGCAGCGCCTGACGGTGCAGTTCCGCCGCCCTTCAGCGGGCGGAAGACACCGTATACAAAAGTGTGATCAGCTTGCGTCCCGATTTCTGACGCTGCGGCATACAATTTGCGAGGCAGGTCCGGTTTCCTCGGAGGATGGACCCGGATGCCTCGCAGATTATCCCTCATCGCCTCGCTCATGCTTGGTCTTGCCGTCAGCACCACGGCCCAGGCGGAGAATGTCGTCCGCTACGGCATCTCCATGGCGGACATTCCGCAGACCACCGGTCAGCCTGATCGAGGGGCAGGTGCCTATCAATTCACCGGCTACACCCTGTATGACCCTCTGGTTGCCTGGGAAATGAACGTCGCCGACCGGCCGGGCAAGCTGGTCCCGGGCCTTGCCAGCGAGTGGAAGCCCGATCCCGCCGATCCCAAGAAGTGGCTGTTCACGCTTCGGCCGGGCGTGAAATTCCATGACGGCAGCGACTTCAACGCGGATGCGGTGGTCTGGAACCTGGACAAGGTGCTGGACGAGAAGTCCCCGCAATTCGACAAGCGCCAGTCCGCCCAGGTGAAGACCCGCCTCCCCGGCGTCGCCTCCTATCGCAAGGTGGACGACATGACGGTGGAGATCACCACCAAGGATGTGGACAGCTTTTTCCCCTATCAGATGCTCTGGTTTCTGGTCTCCAGCCCGGCCCAGTATGAAAAAGTGGGCAAGGATTGGGACAAGTTCGCTGCCAATCCCTCGGGTACCGGCCCGTTCAAGTTCTCAAAACTTGTCCCGCGCGAGCGTCTGGAACTGGTGCGCAATGCCGATTACTGGGACAAGAGCCGCATTGCGAAGGCGGACCGGATGATTCTCATCCCGATCCCCGAGGCGCTGACCCGCACCAATGCGCTGCTCGCCGGCCAGGTGGACCTGATCGAGAC
>JASBUY010000038.1 GCA_030147645.1 Aquabacter sp.
GGCGCGCGTGCCGACATGGCGGGCAAGACCATCGTGGTCATCGTCCCCTCCTTCGCCGAGCGTTATCTCTCCACCGCCCTGTTCGAAGGGCTGTGAGCAGGCGGGCGCCGCCCGCCCCGGCGCGTTGCGCGGCGCTCCGCGCCTGCTCTAGAGTGCAGTGATTCGCGCGGCATCCGGCTCTTGGCTGGGGGCCGCCAATGGGGCATGGGCGGATCGCTCCGGGGCATGGGATTGACGCAGATGGGCGCGCGCACGGCGGACCGGCAGCGGGGCACCGCCCGGCTTCGAACCGCGGGCGCCGCCACGGCGCTGGCGACGATCGCCCTGTCCGGTCCGGCGGCGGCTGCCGGATTTCCCTTTCAATCGCTTCAGGTCCAGGAAGGTCTGCTCGGTGCCCTGGCGCTCGGCGCGGGTGCCGCCGCCCTGGCCATGGGCGCGCTCTATGCCGCGCGCGGACGGGCAGCGCGCAAGGCGGAGCGCGAGACGCTGCGCGCGCTCGCCGCCGCCCGCTCCGACCTTTACGGGCTGCGCCAGCTGGCGCTGGGCGATGCGGACGGCGCGCTTTTATGGACCCCGGATGCCGGCGCCGAGGCGTTCGGCTCCGCCGCCGGCGTGCCGCGCGGCGCGGACGGCGTCGTTGATCTCGCCGCCTGGCTCGGCCCGGCGCCCGCCGCCGCGCTGGAGGCCCCGCTCGCGCGCCTCGCCACAGCGGGCGAAGGCTTCCGCCTGGAGCTTGCCCGGGAGGATGGCGCGCGGCTGCTCCTCACCGGGCGCGCCGCCGGCCCTTGCCGCCTGCTCACGCTGCGCATCAAGGCGGCGCCGCCGCGCGACGGCGCGCTGCCTCCGCCCGCCGCCGCCGCCTTGCTCACCGCCTTTCCCCAGCCCGCCTGGGTGCGGGACGAAGAAGGGCATCTTTCGGGCGTGAACCCCGCCTTCGCTTCTGCCGTGGGCGGGGAGGGGCCGCGAGAGGTGGTGGAGCGCGCGACCGAATTGCTGGACGAGGCGACGCGCGAGGCCGCCGCCAAGGCGCGGCGCGAGGGGCTCGCCTTCCGGGCCCGCACCCGGGTCGTCACCGGCGGGGAGCGGCGCGTGCTGGAGGTCTTCGAGGCGGCCGGCGCCGGGCTCGCGCTGGATGTCACCGACGAAGAGGCATTGCGCCGCGAGATCGAGCGCACCGTCGCCGCCCATCGCCGTACGCTGGACCAGCTCGCCACCGCTGTCGTGATGTTCGGCGCCGACGAGCGGCTGATGTTCCACAATGCCGCCTATGAGCGCCTGTTCGGCCTTGATGCCGCTTTCCTCGATGGGCGCCCCACCGAGAGCGAGATATTGGAAGGGCTGCGCGCCCAGCGCCGGGTGCCCGAACAGGCGGATTTCCGCGCCTGGCGCGAGCATCTGCGCGAGGCGTATCGCGCGGTGGAGCCGGTGCATGACTGGTGGCACCTGCCGGGCGGGCAGATGCTGCGCACGGTCGCGACCCCCAATGCCGAGGGCGGCGTCACCTATCTGTTCGAGGATGTCTCCGAGCATGTGGCGCTGGAGAGCCGCTATAACAGCCTGATCCGCATCCAGGGCGAGACGCTGGACGGGCTCGCCGAGGCGGTGGCGGTGTTCGGCTCCGACGGGCGTCTGCGGCTCTACAACCAGTCCTTCCTCGCGCTCTGGTCGCTCTCCGCGCAGGCGCTGGGCGACAAGCCCCATATCGACGCGGTGGCGGCCATGTGCCGCCCGCTGCATGGCGAGACCCGCGCCTGGGCGCGCATCCGGGCCGTGGTCACCGCCATCGAGCATCGGCGCGGCGAGACGCTGCGGCTGGAGCGCGCGGACGGGCGCGTGCTGGACGGAGCCGCCCAACCCTTGCCGGACGGGGGCACCATGGTCACCTTCCGCGACGTGACCGACAGCGTGAAGGTGGAGCGCGCGCTGATCGAGCGCAACGAGGCGCTGGAGGCGGCGGACGCGCTGAAGAACGCCTTTGTCGGCCATGTCTCCTACCATCTGCGCACGCCGCTCAATTCCCTCATCGGCTACGCCCATATGCTGGGCGAGCCGGCCTTCGGCGCCTTGACCGACCGGCAGAGCGAATTCCTCTCCCATGTGCGCCAATCCTCCGACACGCTGCGCGCGCTGATCGACGACATTCTCGACCTCGCCACCATCGATGCCGGCGCCATGGCGCTGGATCTCGGCGACCTCGATGTGCGCGAGACGCTGGAAGGGGTGGCGGACGCGGTGCGCGATCTGCTTCAGGAGGCCGGCGTCGATCTGCGCATCGCCGCGCCGGCGGATGTCGGCCGCTTCGTCGCCGATGCGCGGCGCGTGCGCCAGATCCTGTTCAATCTCATCTCCAATGCGGTGGCGGTCTCGCCCAAGGGCGGTGTGGTCACCATCGGCGCCGAGCGGCGCGCCGACGCGGTGCTGCTCATGGTGCGCGATCAGGGGCCGGGCATCGCCCCCGATGTGGCCGAGACCTTGTTCCAGCGCTTCGAGGCGCGGCCCGTGGGGCAGGGGCGGGCGGGCGTCGGCCTCGGCCTCTCCATCGTCCGCTCCTTCATGGAATTGCACGGCGGTTCCGTCTCGCTGGCCTCCGCGCCCGGCGGCGGTGCGGCGGCGGTCTGCATCTTCCCGCTCGAATCCCCCCAGCGTCGCGAGGCGGCCGAATGAGTCTCGCCCTCAGTGCGGTCCCCGAACATCCCGGCGTCATCGAGGTGCCGCTGCCCGATCTCGCCCACACCCATCTGCTGGCCGAGGCCCTGACCCCTTGGCTCGCGCCCGGCGATACGCTCGCACTTTCGGGCGATCTCGGCGCCGGCAAGACGGAGTTTGCCCGCGCCTTGATCCGCGCGCTCGCGGGCGATCCCGACACCGAGGTGCCGAGCCCCACCTTCTCGCTGCTCCTGCCCTATGACCTGCCGCGCGGCCGGGTGGTGCATGCCGACCTCTACCGGGTGGAGGACCCCGAGGAACTGGAGGAAATCGGCTGGGCCGACGCCATCGAGGATGCCGTCCTCATCGTCGAATGGCCGGAACGGGCGCCCGACCATATTCCCAACACCCGCCTCGACATTATCCTGGAACTCGCGCCCGACCTCGGCGCCGGCGCGCGGCGCGCCTATCTGGTGGGTCGCGGCACGTTCGCCGAGCGCCTGGAGCGGTTCGAGGCCGCCGAGCGGCTGATCGAGGAGAGCGGCTTCGGCGCGGCGGCGCGCCGCTACATGCAGGGCGATGCCTCCAGCCGCTCCTATGCCCGCCTGGTCCTGCCGGACCGCTCGGCAGTGCTGATGAACGCGCCGCGCCGGCCCGACGGCCCGCCGGTAAAGCGCGGCCTGCCCTACAGCCGCATCGCGCATCTCGCTGAGGACGTGTCCGCCTTCGTCGCGGTGGGCGAGGGCCTGCGCGCCGAGGGCTTCTCCGCACCGGAAATCTATGGCGCCGATCTCGAGCGGGGCCTGCTGATCCTGGAGGACCTCGGCGGGGAGGGCGTCATCGAAGGGTCACCGCCCACGCCTATCAGGGCGCGCTACGAGGCGGCCGTGGCGCTGCTCGCGGCGCTGCATGGCCGCCGCCTTCCCTCGGTTCTTCCCGTTGTGCGCGGCCGCGATTATGAGCTCCCTTCCTACGACATGGACGCGCTCCTCATCGAGGTGGAGCTGATGCTCGACTGGTACCTGCCATTCCGCCAGGTGAGCATCGATCAGGTGGTGCGCGAGGAATTCCTGATGCTGTGGCGCAATGCGCTCGCCCCGGTTCAGGCGGACCCGCAGACCTGGGTGCTGCGCGACTATCATTCGCCGAACCTCATCTGGCTGGAGCAGCGCGAGGGCCTCGCCAAGGTGGGCCTCATCGATTACCAGGACGCGGTCATGGGGCCGGCGGCCTATGACGTGGCCTCGCTGGCGCAGGATGCCCGGCTCGACATTCCCGAAAACCTGGAACTGCATCTGGTCGGCCAATATGTGCGCCACCGGCGCGGCGCCGACCCCACCTTCGACGCGCGCGGCTTCGCCTATCTCTATGCGCTCATGGGCGCCCAGCGCGCCACCAAGATCCTCGGCATCTTCGCCCGCCTCGACCAGCGGGACGGAAAACCCCATTATCTGCGCCATCTTCCCCGCATCCGCCGCTATCTGACGCGGTGCCTCGGGCACCCGGACCTCGGTTCGCTGCGCATGTGGTACGAGGCGGTGCTGCCATCGAAGGACTTCCAGTCGTGACCATCAGCAAGGCCATGGTGCTGGCGGCGGGGCTCGGCACCCGCATGCGCCCCCTGACCGATACCCGCCCGAAGCCGCTCGTTGAGGTGGAAGGCCGTCCGCTCATCGATCATGTGCTGGATCGCCTCGCCCATGCCGGGGTCACCGACGCGGTGGTGAATGTCCATCACCATGCGGACCTGCTGGAGCGCCATCTGGCGGCGCGCGCGCAGGCCCCGCGCATCCATGTCTCGGACGAGCGCGGCGTGCTGCTGGAGACCGGCGGGGGCACCCGCAAGGCGCTGCCTCTGCTGGGCGACAAGCCGTTCATCGCCATCAATTCCGACACCATCTGGATCGAGGGCTATCGCCCGAACCTGACAAGGCTCATGGAGCGGTTCGACCCGCAGCAGATGGACTGTCTTCTCCTGGTGGCGGCGACCGCGCTCTGCGTCGGCTATGACGGCACCGGGGATTTCCTCATGGACGGCGACGGGCGCCTGACGCGCCGGCCCGAGCGCCTGGTCTCGCCCTTTGTCTATGCGGGGGCGGGCGTGTTCGCGCCGTCCTTGTTCGCGGATGCGCCGGAAGGTCCCTTCTCGCTCAACCGCCTGTTCGACCGCGCGGCGGAAGCGGGCCGGCTGTTCGGCCTGCGCCTGGAAGGCGTGTGGATGCATGTGGGCACGCCGGAGGCGATCGCGGAGGCGGAAGCGGCGATCCGCGCCTCCAGCGACTGACGCCGAGCACGCGTTTCGCGCGGCCGCATCCCGGCCCGTGAAAACGCCGCGAAGCTGAGGCACGGATTGCGTCTGCCGGTGGGAGGCGCGATTCGTCACGGGGAAGAGGAGGGCGCCATGATCGAGTTTCGCGCGGCCTTCGCTCTTGCGACCTCCGCCGGTGCGGGAGGCCCGTCATGCGCCTTCTGACCATCGCCCCCTCCACGCCCTTCCTTCCGGCCTTGGCCCGCGCGCTGCTGGACGGCGATCTCGTGCCCGGCTTCGCGCCGCGTGGCGACCCCTTCGCCCTCGCCTCCGCGACCGTCTATCTGCCGACCCGCCGCGCCGGCCGCCTGTTCGCCGACGCGCTTCTTGAGGCGAGCGGGGAGAGCGCGCTGTTCCTGCCGCGCATCGTGCCGCTGGGCGATGTGGACGAGGACGCGCTCGCTTTTTCCGATCTCGCCGGACCGCTCGCGGCGCCTCAGGCGGTCTCCCCGGTACATCGCCGCATCGCGCTCGCGGCCCTGGTGGGGCGCTGGCGGGAGACGCTGGCGCGCGCCAACGGGCAGGAGGCGGTGGCGGCGGGTCCGGCCTCCATCGTGACGCTCGCGGACGAACTCGCGGCCCTGTTCGACCAGATGGCCATGGGCGGCATCGACTGGGCGCGGCTCGACACGCTCGATCTCGGCGAGCACGACACCTATTTCGACCAGAGCCTGGATTTCGTGCGCATCGCGCGCGCCGCCTGGAGCGACCATCTCGCGGCGCGGGGCCTCGTCGAGGCGGCGGTGCGGCGCGATGCGCTGGTGGCGGCGGAAGCCGGCCGCCTGACGGCGCTTGGACACGCGGCCGGGCCAGTGATCGCCGCCGGCTCGACCGGATCACTGCCGGCGACCGCGCGCCTGCTCTCCGCCGTGGCGCGCCTGCCGCTCGGTGCCGTGGTGCTGCCCGGCCTTGATCTCGCCCTGGAGGAGGATGCCTTCGCCTGGCTCACCGCCCCGGATCGGGCGGCGCCCGACCATCCCCAGTTCAATCTCGCCCATCTGCTCGGCGTGATGGGGGCAGAGCGCGCGGACGTGACGCCGCTCGGCGCTCCCGCCGCCCCGCGCGTGCGCCTTCTGAGCGAGGCCATGCGCCAATCGGAGACCACCGAGCGCTGGGCGAGCCTCGCCGAGCGCGTGAGCCCGAAGGATCAGGACGCGGCATTGGCGCAGGTGAGCGTCATCGAGGCGGCGGATGCGCGCGAGGAGGCGCTGTGCATCGCCCTCGTCCTGCGCGAAAGCCTCGACCATCCGGGCCTGCGCGCCGCGCTCATTACGCCCGATCGCGATCTTGCGCGGCGCGTGGCGGCGGAACTCGCGCGCTTCGGCCTCTCCATCGACGATTCCGCCGGCGAGCCTTTGGCGGAGACGCCGGCGGGACGGCTCGCGCGCCTCATCGTCCATGTGGCGGCGGAAGGCTTTGCCCCGGTGCCGCTCTTTGCCCTGCTGAGCCATCCGCTCGCGCGCTTCGGCCTTTCGGAGGCGGACAAGGCGGCGGCGGTCTCGGCGCTGGAACTCATCGCGCTGCGCGGGCCGCGCCCCCGGCGCGGGCTGGTGGGTCTGGACGAGGCCATTGCCGCCTTCGCGCCGGAGACCCTCCACCGGCTCGATCCGCGCCGGCGCCTGGACCCGAGCGCGCGTGATCGCGCCCGGGACCTCGTGGCACGCCTCGCCGAAGCCTTCGCGCCCCTTGAAAGCGGACCCGTCCCCATGGCAGCGCGCCTGGAGGGCCATTGCGCGGCGCTGGCGCGCGTCGCCCGTCCGCTCGATGATGAGGACGACGATCCCGCCTGGGCCGCGCTCTCGCGCGTGCTCGCGGAGATCGCGGACGGCGCCGCCCACGGGCCGGCGCTGGAGCTGCGCGACTATGCCGACATGGTCGGCCCGTTGCTCTCCGGCGAGACCGTGCGGCCCGCCTCCGGCGAGGCCCTGCCGATCCGTATTCTCGGACCCCTGGAAGCACGCCTCGTGGCGCTGGACCGGGTGGTGCTCGGCGGGCTGGTGGAAGGAAGCTGGCCGCCCCAGACCCGCTCCGATCCCTGGCTCTCGCGCCCCATGCGCGCGGCGCTAGGGCTGGACCTGCCGGAGCGGCGGGTGGGCCTCTCCGCCCACGATTTCGTGCAGGCGGCAGGCGTCGCCGACCTGATCCTCTCCTACGCCACCAAGACGGACGGCGCGCAGAGCGTGCCCTCGCGTTTTCTCCAGCGCCTGCGCACCGTGGCCGGCAGCGCCCGCTGGGACCGCGCCCGCGCGCGGGGGGAAACCTGGCGCGTGGCGGCCCGCGCGCTCGATGACGCACCGAGCGTGCCGCGCGCCGTGCAGCCGGCGCCCGCGCCGCCCTTGGCGCTGCGGCCGCGCCGGCTCTCGGTGACCGAGATCGAGACGCTGCTGCGCGATCCCTATTCCATCTATGCCCGCCATGTCCTGAAGCTCCAGCCGCTGGACCCGCTCGACGCGCTGCCCGGCGGGGCCGAGCGCGGCACGGCGCTCCATGACGCCCTCGGCCGCTTCGCCGCCGCCTATCCCGAGGGCCTGCCCGACGACGCGCTGGAGCAGTTGCTGGCGCTCGGCCGCGCGGCCTTCGCCCGGCTCGCGGTGTTCCCGGCCGAGCATGCCTTGTGGTGGGCGCGGTTCGAGCGCGTGGCAGGCTGGTTCGTGGAGTTCGAGCGGCGGCGGCGGCCGCTTATCGCGCGGATCGCGGCTGAGACCGGCGGCTCGCTGGAATTGTCCCTGCCCGGCGGTCCCTTCCATCTGACCGGCAAGGCGGACCGCATCGACCGGTTGCGGGACGGGCGGCTCGTGATCCTCGACTACAAGACCGGCGCCGCCCCCTCGCTTGCCCAGATCCGCGCGCTCGCGCCCCAATTGCCCCTGGAGGCGGCCATGGCGGCGCGCGGCGCGTTCCGCGACGTGCCCCCCGCCGAGGTGGCGGACTTCTTCCATGTGGAAGTGCGCGGCGGCGCGGAGCCGGGCCGCGAGAAGCCGGCCGTGGCCAAGGGCATGAGCGCGACCGAGGTGGCGGACGAGGTTCTCGGCAAACTCACCGAACTGCTGTCAGCCTTCGATGACCCCGCCCAGGGTTATCGCGCGCTCGCCGCGCCGCAATGGCGCGGGCGGTTCGGGGCCTATGATCATCTGGCGCGGGTGCGCGAATGGAGCCTCGGCGCGGATGCGGAGGAGGGGGCATGAGCGATCACGGCGCCCCGCTCGCCACCGGCGCTTTGGCCGAAGCCTCGCGGCGCCAGGGCGAGGCTTCGGCGCCCGGCCGCTCGGCCTGGGTCTCGGCCAATGCCGGATCGGGCAAGACCCATGTGCTCGCGCAGCGCGTGATCCGCCTGATGCTGGCGGGCACGCCGCCCGCGCGCATCCTGTGCCTGACCTACACCAAGGCGGCCGCCGCCAACATGGCGAACCGCGTGCTGACCATTCTCGGGCGCTGGGTGGCGCTGGACGATGCCGCGCTGGACAAGGAACTCACCAGCACGGAGGGCCGCGCGCCCGACCGCTTCGCCCGCGCCCGCGCCCGCCGCCTGTTCGCGGCGGCGCTGGAGACGCCGGGCGGGCTGAAGATCCAGACCATCCACGCGTTTTGCGGCGGGCTGCTGCATCGCTTTCCGTTCGAGGCCGGGGTCGCCGCCGGCTTCCGGGAACTGGACGAGGCGGGACGCCTCGACCTGATGGCGCGCATCCGCGCCGATCTCGTGGTGGAGGCGGCGCAGGACCCGCGCAGCCCCGCCGGGCGCGCCCTCTCCCGGCTGATGGCCGAGCGCAGCGATGCGAGCCTCGATGCCCTGCTGGAGGCGGCGGTCGCGCTGCGCGCCGACATCCTCCCGCTCGCGGGGGACGCGGCGGGCCTGCGCGCGCGGCTCGAACGGGTATTGGGCCTCGCGCCGGGCGAGGATCGCGCCGCCGTGGAGGCGCGGATCCTTCAGGGGGGCGACCTGCCGCGCGCGCTGTGGCCGCAGGCGGCCGCGCTCCTCCTCGGCGGCAGCGCCAACGACCAGAAGCTCGGCGCGTCGCTCGCCGACGCGGCGGAGGCGGACGATCCGCGCGCGTCGCTCGCGGCCTATCTCTCGGTCTTCTTCACGGACAAGGGCGAGCCGCGCAAGGCTTCCACCTTCCTCACCAAGGGATTGCGCGCCCGCGCCCCGGAGATGGCCGAGCGGCTCGACGCGGAGAAGAGCCGCGTGGAGCGCCTTGTGGACACGCTGCGCGCCAGCTTGGTCCTGGAGCGCAGCGAGGCGGCGCTGACGCTCGCCGCCGCCTCCGCGGCGCGCTACGAAGCGGCGAAGGCCGAGCGCGGCCTGCTGGACTTCGACGATCTCATCGCCCGCACCGCCGCGCTGCTCAATCGCGTGCCCGCCTCCTTCGTCCATCTCAAACTCGACCGGGGCATCGACCATGTCCTGGTCGATGAGGCGCAGGACACGAGCCCCGCCCAATGGGACGTGGTCCAGGGGCTGGTCTCCGACTTCTTCGCGGGCGAAGGCGCGCGCGGCGATCTCGCCCGCACCCTTTTTGTGGTGGGGGACGAGAAGCAGTCCATCTTCTCCTTCCAGGGCGCCGACCCGCGTGCCTTCGGCGCCATGCACGGGCGGGTGGCGCGGGCGGCGGGGGCGGACGCCTTCCGCGATGTGAGCCTGCCCCATTCCTTCCGCTCGGCGCCCGGCGTGCTTGAAGCGGTGGACCGGGTGTTTCACCGCCCCGAGGCGCATGCGGGCCTCGTGGCGGAGGGCGCGCCGCCGCCCCATGCCGCGATCCGCGCCGATGCGCCGGCTTTGATCGAGATCTGGCCCACGGTCACCCCCGCGCCGCGCCCCAAGACCGACGACTGGCGCCGTCCGCTCGACGCGGTGCCGGTGGACGACCCGGTGAACATTCTCGCGCGCCGCATTGCCGCCTTCGTGCAATGGGGCATCAAAGAGCGCCTCGCCATTCCCTCGCGCGCGGGACGTCCCATGCAGGCGCGCGACGTGATGGTGCTGGTGCGCCGGCGCGGCAAATTGTTCGAGGCCATCATCCGCGCCCTGAAGGGCACGAGCGGCGTGGAGGTCGCGGGCGCCGACCGGCTGGTGGTGGCGGACCATATCGCCGCTCTCGACCTGATGGCACTCGGCGACGCGCTGCTCTCGCCCGACGACGATCTCGCCTTGGCGGCGGTGCTGAAAAGCCCGCTGTTCGGCTTGATCGATGAGGATCTGATGGAGCTTACCCCCGCGCGGCCCGGCCGGCTGCGCGAGGCGCTGGCGGGGGAGGCGCGCTTCGCCGGCGCGGCCGAACGCCTTGCGGCCTGGGAGCGGGATGCCAAGCTCCTGCGGCCGTTCGATTTTTACGCGCGCCTGTTGGGCCGCGACGGCGGGCGGCGGGCCATGCTGGCACGGCTCGGGCCGGAAGCCGGCGATGTGCTGGACGAGTTCATGGCGCTCGCCCGCTCCTATGAGGCGAGTGAGCCGGCCAGCCTTGCCGGCTTTCTCGCCTTCCTGCGCCGGGGCGGGGCGGAGACCAAGCGCGACATGGAGAGTGGCCGCGACGAAGTGCGGGTCATGACCGTCCATGGCGCGAAGGGCCTGGAAGCCCCCATTGTCATCCTCGCGGATACGGTGGAGGTGCCCCGCCCGCGCCTCGCCGGCGGACTGCTGGCGGTGCCGGACATGGACGGCGCGGTGTTGCCTGTGCTCGCCGGCCGGCGGGAGGATGATCCGCCCGCGCTTGCCGCCGCCCGCGCCGCCGCTGCCGCGCGCGAGGCAGAGGAATATCGGCGCCTGCTCTATGTGGCGCTGACGCGCGCGGAGGACGCCATCGTGGTCTGCGGCGCCGAGACCCGGCAGGCGGGGGCGGACAAGCCCCATGCCCGCGCCGAGGGCTGCTGGTATGATCTGGTGCGCGAGGCGCTCGCCCCCGAGGGCGAGGAGGTGACGCCGAGCTATGCCGAAGGGCCGGTGATCCGCTGGCGCCGGCGCGACGCCTTCCCACCGAGCGTGGGCGCAGGCCCTGTGGCGACTGCCGACGCGCCGCCGGCGGTCTCGCTTGCGCCGCTGCGCCTGCCCGAGGCACCCGCGCGGCTGCGCCCCTCCAAGGCCGGAGCCTCTGCGCCCGCCGGGGCGGGCGCCGGCGGGCCGCCGCAGGCCAGTCCCGGCGATGCCCTTGCACCGACCGCGCGGGGAGATCTGCTGCACCGGCTCCTGGCCGGGCTTGCGGAGGTTGAAGCGGATATGCGGTCGGCGGCGGGCCTTCGGCTGGTGCGCCATGTGGTGCCGACGCTCGCGGACGGTCCGGCCGAGGCCCTGGTGGCGGAGGCGCTTGGCGTGCTCGACCATCCGGACCTGAGGATGCTGTTCGGCCCCGGCAGCCGCGCGGAAGTGCCCTTGGCCGGAAGATGGCAGGCAAGGACCGGACAGAATGTGGAGGTCTCGGGCCGCATCGACCGGCTGGTACGGTTGCCCGACCGCATCCTCTTCGCCGACTTCAAGACCGACCGCCGGCCCCCGGACCCAGGCCAAGCCATTCAGCCGGCTTATGAAATGCAGCTCGGACTTTACGCGGCAACCCTGCGCCGGACGTTCCCGGGACTCCCCATCGAAGCGCTGCTGGTGTATACGGTCGGCCCAACAGTGCAAAAGGTTGCGGCGTCTCGTCTCGCCCATGTGGCGGACGGGTTTGAAACCGGAACGACGGCCTGACGATACTCACGAGGCCGCGACTGTGCCTTGACGTATCAGGGAGGGGCTTCCTAGGTTGGGGAGAACGTTGTTTCTGCGTTCACCCGAGAGGTGTCCCATGTCTGTTGAAAAAGTGTCCGATCAGTCCTTCGAGGACGATGTCCTGAAATCGGGCGCTCCGGTTGTCGTCGATTTCTGGGCCGAATGGTGCGGCCCCTGCCGCATGGTCGGGCCGATCCTCGATGAAATGTCCGGCGAGATGGGCGACAAGGTGAAGATCGTGAAGCTGAACGTGGATGAAAATCCCGAGACCGCTTCCAAATACGGCATCATGTCGATCCCCACTCTGCTTCTCTTCAAGGACGGCAAGATCGCCTCGCGCCAGGTGGGTGCCGTTCCCAAGGCGAAGCTGGTGCAATGGGTTAACGGGGCCATCTGAGGCCCCGTCAGTTCCGGAGGGGCGGCGGGGGCCGTCCCTTCGCTTTGCCGCCGGTTGCGGCGCGGCACCCAAACGGGCCGAGCGGACCGGTATTTGTTGAAGTGATGATTTTGAACGCTGGCGCCGATGCGCGTCCCGCGGCTTGATCATTGTTTTTCATCGAACGCCTTGCGTCCCGGGGGGGCCACGCAGCGATGACCATTTCAGACGCGCCGGCGCCTTTGGATGCGCCGAACGCCCCAGGTTCGGTATCCGCGAATGCGGCGCCAGCCCGGCGCAAGCCTTGGGCGTATCGTATTCTCGGCATCTGCTCTCGCAGATGGGGGGCCGAGAAGATGACGCTGCTGAACGACGAATACGGCGATGCCTGGGGCGGGCTCCCCGAGCCTGCCGTGCGTCTTCTGACCGCGCAGCAGGGGAGCGTCTCCCAACGCCTGGTCCGCGGCGCCTATGTACCGCTTCTGACCGGGCTGATCATCGTCGCCGTCCTGTGCATCCAGGGCTTCATGCTCTGGCAGGCCCGCGAAGAGGCCTGGAACCGCGCCGTTCTGGGCGGCGAGAATGTCGCCCGCACGCTGGCAGAGACCGTCTCCCGCAATCTTGAAATGATCGAATTAAACGTCACCGGCGCCCAGGGTGCGCTGGAAGGCGTGGACCTGGACACCTGGTCGCAGGGCCAGCGCGATCGCATCCTGCTGGACCGGGCGGTGCCGCAGGATTTGCTGAATGCGCTGCTCGTCATCTCGCGAAAGGGCGAGGTGCTGCTGGAACTCGGCGGCCTCGCGCCCTCGCCGGTCAATCTCGCGGACCGCGACTATTTCCTCGCCCATGTGCGTCGCAACACCGGGACCTATGTGAGCCAGCCGTTTCGCAGCCGGTATCGCAGCGGCGACCCGACTGTGGCCCTGAGCCGGCGGCTGAACGGCGACGGCGGCGCCTTCAACGGCGTGGTGATGGCGGGCGTGCGGATCGCCTATTTCCGCACCCTGTTGGACAATGTCCGCCTCGGCCCCGACAGTTCGGTGGCCCTGCTGAGCACCGCAGGCACCGTTCTCGTGCGCTCGCCTTCCACGGATGGCACCGGCAATATCGGCGCGGAGGTGCGTGACCGGACCCTTCTCGACCGGATGCTCGCTTATTCCGAGCCGTTCCTGGACGATGCGCTGGTGGGCACTGGCCAGCGGCTCTATGTCTATCAGCGGGTCGCGCATTTCCCGCTCATCCTCGCGGTTGGCCTCGCGCCGTCCGATATCTATGCGGAGTGGAACCGCCAGGCGCTCACCTTCGGCACGCTCACCATCGCCTTTTGCGTCGCGCTCGCCTTCCTGGTGCGCGGCCTCCAGCGCGGCTTGATCCGCAGCACGGAGATGGAAGAGCTGTTGAAGCAGATGTCCCTGACCGACGTGCTCACCGGCCTTCCGAACCGCCGCGCCTTCGACGAACGGCTGGATTCCGAGGTGCGCCGCATGGCGCGCGAAGGGCGGCCGCTGGCGCTGCTTCTGGTGGACGTGGACCATTTCAAGACGGTGAACGACACGTTCGGCCATCTGAATGGCGACCGCATGCTGCGTATTCTCGCCCGCCAGATCCAGCGCTCCGTGGGGCGGCCGGGGGACGTGGCTGCGCGGTTCGGCGGCGAGGAATTCGCCGTCCTGCTCCCCGACACCGACCTGAAGGGCGCGCGGTACATCGCCGAGCGCATCCGCTGCGACGTGGAGCGCTGCTCCATGACCCTCGATACCGGCCAGCGGCTCGCCGCCACGGTCAGCATCGGGCTTGTTTCCGTGGGGCCGGACTCGGTCGGCGGGCCGAAGAGCCTGATCCGCGAGGCGGACGACGCCCTCTACAAGGCCAAGGCCAATGGCCGCAATGCCGTGGTGTGGCGCGATCTCACCGTCCCGGCCGTCCCGGCGGCGCCGGCCGAGGCGTCCTCCGCGTCGCTCGCGTTGCCCTCCGAGCGCAGCCACCCGGGCGTTGTTCTTTAGGTCCCGTCGTTCTTTAGGCCTTGTCGAGGCGGCCGCTACTGCGCCGCCCCCATGGCTTTGAGCACCGCCTCACTCGGCCAGCAATCCACCTTAAGCCCGGCGGATTTCTGATAGGCGCCCACGGCCGCGCGGGTGCGCATGCCGGCCTTTCCGTCGATCTTGTCCGCATAAAGCCCCATGCGCTGAAGCTGCGCCTGCATGGTCTCCACGGATTTGGTGCGCAATTGGCTCGTCGCCGCCCAGGGCGTGGCGAAGGGGCGCGGGTCCTCCATGCGGTCGGCGAGATGGCCGACGAACAGCACATAGAGATCGGAGAAATTATATTCCTTCAGCACGAAATAGTTCTTCGTGGTGAGGAAGGCCGGCCCGTAACTGCCCTCGGGCTGAAGCAGGGAGGCGGGCTGGCTGAGGTCGGCGGGCGCGGGCGCGATCACGGGCGCATAGCCCGCCCGGATCCAGTCCGCGATCGGCTTCTGCACGTCCGGCACGCCAATCGTGCAGTCCGCGCCGGCCGGGGTGCGCACCTCATAGGCCCAGCGCAGGCCGCTCTGCCAGCCTTTGTCGGCCAATTGCTTGGCGGCCGAGGCGAGGGCGTCCGGGACCGAGGTCCAGATGTCCGCCCGCCCATTTCCGTCGAGATCCACGGCATGGGCGAAATAGTCCGAGGGCAGAAATTGCGTGAGGCCCGTGGCGCCCGCCCAGGAGGAGCGGAAGGCGCGACGCGGCACCAGCCCCTCGTCCAATATCTTCAAGGCGAGGAGGAATTCCTCCTGATACTGCTCCTTACGCCGGCCCACATAGGCCTGCGTCGCCACCACGCGGAGCGTGTCGTAGGAACTGGTATAGCGGCCATAATCGGTCTCGCGCCCCCAGATGGCGAGGACGATGGGAGCGGGGACGCCGAATTGCCGCTCGATCAGCGCCAGCGCATCCCCGTATTTCGCCATCAGCCGCCGCCCCTCGGCGGCAAGGCGCGCGATGTTCGCTTCCTTCAGATAGTCCGCCGGCACCTGGACGAATTCCGCCTGGGCGCGCGAGCCGGTCACGCCACGGCCCGGCAAGGCGAGGTCGGGCAGCTTGTAGTCGGGCTCCAGCCCCGCCGTCTCGCGCTCGAACGTGGCGCGCGACACCCCGGCCGCCTGCGCGCGCGGCCAGAGCGCGGCGATGAATTGCGTGAACCCCGCATCCCCCGCTTGAGCCGACGCTGTCAGGGCTGGCCAAAGGAGGGCGATCAGAACGCCCACCAGCGCATGCCGCATCATCGCTGTCCTCTCGCTTCCACCGGCCGTTCCAACGGAAGGCGTACCGGCAAGGACGAGCAAAACGCAAGAGTGTGCGGATTTTGAGCCGCTGGGCCGGGCGAAGGGGCGGCCTAGAGGCTGATCCGATCCGGTTGAATCAACCTGATCGGTGAATCAGTCTCTAAATCATT